>NZ_JACAPN010000020.1:195648-214198 GCF_013385665.1 Pseudomonas sp. D4002 | reverse complement strand
GTCATCGTCAAGATTAAATTCCGAAACCCCTGATTGCTAACGCAATCAGGGGTTTTGTTTTGCGCGGTCGGAAAGTATGGCGAGCGTCTCCAAGGTTCCTCACTTGCAGCCTACGATTGTCTTCAATGCTAAAGTCCATCCCTCGATTTTGCTTTTCCCAAGGAAGCCGTTATGCCGGATGCGACGTCCCTCAGTGCTGGATTCATGGTGGTTCACGGCAACCGCCTGGATGAGCTGCGCAGCCTGGTTGTCAGCTGGATGCGCCGTTACCCGCTGGCTCCCCTGGAAAACGAAATCGCCCTGGTACAAAGCAACGGCATTGCCCAGTGGCTGAAACTGGCGCTGGCTGAAGACCCTGAAGACGACGACATGGGCGGTTGCGGCATCGCTGCCGCTATTGATGTGCAGCTTCCCGGTAGCTTCATGTGGCAGCTCTATCGCATGGTCCTGGGCAAAGACGAAATCCCGCCCAAGTCCCTGCTGGATAAAGCCCCACTGACCTGGCGTCTCATGCGCCTGTTGCCGGAGCTGATCGATCAGCCCCATTTCGAACCCCTGCAACGCTTCCTGACCCACGATACGGATCTGCGCAAACGCTACCAACTCGCGGAACGCCTCGCCGACCTGTTCGACCAATACCAGGTCTACCGTGCCGACTGGCTGGAAGATTGGGCTGCCGGTCGCCATCAACTGCGCAATGGCCGTGGCGAATCCAAACCTTTGAGCCCGGCCAACTGCTGGCAAGCCGAACTATGGCGCGCCCTGCTGTTGGACGTAGGAGAGGAGGGCATGGCTCAAAGTCGCGCCGGAGTTCACCAACGCTTTATCGAGCGCATCAATAGCCTGGAGCAGGCACCGATAGGCCTGCCCTCCCGCGTGATCGTGTTCGGCATTTCTTCCTTGCCAGCCCAAGCGCTGGAAGCCCTTGCCGGCCTCGCCCGTTTCAGCCAGGTGCTGCTGTGTGTGCACAACCCTTGTCGCCATCACTGGTCCGACATCGTCGCCGACAAAGACCTGCTCCGAAACGAATACAAGCGCCAGGCACGCAAGGCCGGAATGCCGGTCACCATCGACCCGCAAACCCTGCATCAGCACGCCCACCCGCTGCTCGCTGCCTGGGGTAAGCAAGGTCGCGACTACATCAACCTGTTGGACAGCTACGACGACCCCAACAGTTACCGCTCGGCATTCCGTGACGGTCGTATCGACCTGTTCAGCGAGAGCGAGCCCATCACCTTGCTCAACCAACTCCAGGACGACATCCTCGAACTGCGCCCCCTCAACGAAACCCGCGACCTCTGGCCAAGCGTCGACCTGGCGCGCGACACTTCCATCCGCTTCCACATCGCCCACAGTGCCCAGCGTGAAGTCGAAGTTCTTCACGACCAGTTACTGCAGCGCTTCAGCGCCGACCCCACGCTGCGCCCACGGGACATTATCGTCATGGTCCCCGACGTCGACAGCTACGCGCCGCATATTCGCGCCGTATTCGGCCAGCTTGAAAGAAGCGACCTACGCTTCATTCCGTTCACGCTTACGGACCAGGGCCAGCGCGGCCGCGATCCGTTACTGATCGCCGTCGAGCACCTGCTCAAGCTCCCGGACAGCCGCTTTCCGGTCAGCGAAATCCTCGACCTGCTCGACGTCCCGGCACTGCGGGAACGCTTCGCCATCAAGGAACGCGACCTGCCGACCCTGCACCGCTGGATCGAAGGCGCCGGTATCCGTTGGGGCCTCAACGCCGAACAACGCGCCGGCCTCGGCTTACCCCAGGAGCTGGAGCAAAACAGCTGGCGGTTCGGCCTGCGTCGTATGCTCCTGGGCTACGCCGTCGGTACGGGCTCTGCCTGCGATGGCATCGAGCCGTACGATGAAATCGGCGGACTCGATGCGGCCTTGATCGGCCCGCTGGTCGCACTGCTCGATGCGCTGCACGACGCCCACCAGGCACTTTCGCAACCTGCCGCGCCGACAGAGTGGGGCGAGCGCCTGCAAAACCTGATGCAGTTGTTCTTCCTCCCGAGCAACGAGCACGACGACTACCTGTTGGGTCAACTCGAGCAACTGAGAGAAACCTGGCTGGAGACCTGCGAGTCCGTCGGCCTGCATGACGAATTACCCCTGACCGTAGTCCGCGAGGCCTGGCTGGCAGGCCTCGACCAAGGCCGACTGTCCCAGCGCTTCCTCGCGGGAGCTGTCAATTTTTGTACCTTGATGCCCATGCGCGCGATCCCATTCAAGCTGGTTTGCCTACTCGGCATGAACGATGGCGACTACCCACGCGCGCAACCGCCGCTGGACTTCGACCTGATGGGCAGCGACTACCGCCCAGGCGATCGGTCACGCCGCGAAGACGACCGCTACCTGTTGCTCGAAGCCCTGCTCTCCGCCCGCGACCAGCTCTACATCAGTTGGGTCGGCCGCAGTATCCGCGACAACAGTGATCGCCCGGCATCGGTCCTGATCGGGCAGTTGCGCGACCACATTGCCAGCGGCTGGCACACCACCAGTGGCGAACCACTCCTGGAAGCCACCACCCAGGAACACCCGCTCCAGCCCTTCAGCGCCCGCTACTTCCATGAAGGTGACAAGCTGTTCAGCTACGCCCGCGAATGGCAGTTGCTCCACGCAACCCCGGACAGCGTGCCCGATACCGGCAGCCTCGCACCCTACACCCAGGAAGAACCGTTGAGCCTTGGCCAACTGCAAGACTTCCTGCGCAACCCGGTCAAACACTTTTTCAGCCAGCGCCTGAAAGTGTTTTTCGAAGCCGCCGAAGTCCCGCTGGAAGATGAAGAACCCTTCGTCCTCGATGCACTGCAGCGCTATAACCTGAGCGACAGTTTGCTCACGGCGGCACTCACCCGCCCCGACAACCTCGACGAAGCCCTCAACGCCCAGGCCCTGCGTCTGCAAGGCAGTGGCTTGTTGCCGATGGTTGGTTTCGGCGAATGCCTGCGCAAAGAACTGATCGAGCCTCTGCCCGACCTGTTGCAGCGTTACCAGCAACTCCTGGCACTCTGGCCCACTCCGCACACCAGCGCCGAACCGATCAGTTTTGAGCATCAAGGCATCCAGCTGGAAGGTTGGATCAGTGGCCTGCATCAACGCAGTGATGGCGGCTTTCTAAGCGTCACCGCCATCCCCAACAGCATCGGCTCGATCAAGACCCGTAAGTGGCATCGCCTGATTCGCCCATGGGTCAACCACCTGGTGGCCTGTGCCTGCGGCCTTCCGTTAAGTACCGGCCTGGTCGGCAGCGACGACACACTGCTATTGGCCCCACTTGAGCAAGCCACAGCCCGGGAGCTCCTCGGCAACCTGCTGCTCGCCTGGAAAACCGGCATGAGCGAACCACTGCCGGTCGCCGTTAAAACCGCATTCGCCTGGCTCGGTCAAACCGACCCGGCCAAAGCGCAAGCCGCCGCCAGCAAAGCCTACGAAGGCGACGGCCAAACCAGCGACGGCGAGCGCCGTGAAAGCCCTGCGCTCATCCGACAGTTCCCCGACTACGCCGCCTTGATGGCCAGCGAAGAGTTCGAAGGCTGGTGCGAAACCCTCTATCGACCGTTGATCAACGCTCCCTGGCGATCACTCACCAGCGCGGAGGCCAGCGCATGAGCGGTACAAAACCCCTGGCCCTGGCCTTCCCGCTCAAGGGCAGCCAACTGATCGAAGCCAGTGCCGGCACAGGCAAGACATTCACTATCTCAGCGCTCTACCTGCGGCTGGTACTCGGCCACGGAGGGGACGAATCGGGTTTCGGCCGCGAGTTGCTGCCGCCGCAAATTCTCGTCGTGACCTTCACCGATGCCGCCACCAAAGAGCTGCGTGAACGCATCCGAATCCGCCTGGCAGAAGCCGCGCGTTTTTTCCGCGAAGAAATCGAAGAACCCGACGCGTTGATCGCCGAACTGCGCGACCAATACAGCCCCGAACAATGGCCCGGCTGTGCCAATCGCCTGGACATCGCCGCCCAGTGGATGGATGAAGCCGCCGTCTCGACCATTCACAGCTGGTGCCAGCGTATGCTGCGCGAGCACGCCTTCGACAGCGGCAGCCTGTTCACCCAGACCCTGGAGACCGACCACAGCGACCTGCTCGGCGAAGTGCTGCGCGACTACTGGCGGCTGTTCTGCTACCCGATGCACGACGATGCGCTGAACTGGGTGCGCAACAATTGGGGCGGCCCGGCGGCCCTGATGCCACGGGTACGCGCGCTGTTCGGCAGCGAGCGGCCCACGGATGAAACGCGTGACCCCGCCGAGCTGATCAACGAATGCCTGCAAGAGCGCCGCCAAGCCCTCGTCGCGCTCAAGGCACCCTGGCAACAATGGGCAGAAGAATTGCGCAACATTTGCCTGCAGGCCGTCGCCGCCAAAGCCGTCGATGGTCGCAAGATGCAAGCCCGTTACTTCGAACCCTGGTTCGAAAAAATCAGCGCCTGGGCAGCTGACGAGTCTCTCGAACAACTGGACATCGGCACCGGTTTCACCCGCCTGACCCCCGACGGCATGGCCGAAGCCTGGAAAGGCGAACCACCACGCCATCCGGGTATCGACGCCATGGCCAGTCTCAAGGCCAGCCTCGACGCCCTGCCAACGCCCGATGCTGCTGTACTGCAACACGCCGCCGGCTGGGTGGGGAAACGCTTCGAAGAAGAAAAGCGCCGGCGCGCCGAAATGGGCTTCGACGACATGCTGATCCGCCTCAACGCCGCCCTGCAAGCCGACGGCGGCGAGCGTTTGGCCAGCGTGATCCGCGAGCAATTCCCGGTTACCCTGATCGACGAATTCCAGGACACCGACCCGGTGCAATACAGCATCTTCGACAGTATCTACCGCATCGAAGAAAACCACCTCGACAGCGGCCTGTTCCTGATCGGCGACCCAAAGCAGGCGATCTACGCCTTCCGTGGCGCCGACATCTACACCTACCTGCGCGCGCGCCAGTCCACCACCGGCCGCCATCACACCCTGGGCACCAACTTCCGTTCGAGCCACGCCATGGTCGAGGCGGTAAACCACGTATTCCAGCGCGCAGAAAAAGGCCGTGGAGCGTTCCTGTTCCGTGAACCAGACGGTACGAATCCGGTGCCGTTCCAGTCGGTATTGTCCCAAGGCCGTAAGGAACAACTGCAGGTCAACGGTCAGACGTTGCCTGCGCTGAATCTCTGGCATCTACCCACCGACCAGCCGATCTCCGGCGTGCTCTACCGCCAACAGTTGGCCGCGTCCTGCGCCAGTCAAATCGTCGCGTTACTCAATGGCGGCCAGCAGGGAACTGCCGGATTCCTCGGCAAAGACGCTAGCTTCAAAGGCGTGCTGCCGTCAGACATCGCCATCCTCGTGCGCGACGGCAAGGAAGCCCAGGCCGTGCGCGGTGAACTGGCTGCCCGTGGCGTGCGCAGCGTTTACCTTTCCGATAAGGATTCCGTGTTCGCCGCCCAGGAAGCCCACGACCTGCTGGCCTGGCTCAAGGCCTGTGCCGAGCCGGACGTCGAGCGCCCACTGCGCGCCGCCCTGGCTTGCGTCACCTTGAACCTGTCGCTGCCCGAACTGGAGCGTCTGAACCAGGACGAACTGGCGTGGGAACAACGCGTAATGCAGTTCCGCGATTACCGTACGATCTGGCGCACCCAAGGCGTGCTGCCGATGCTGCGGCGCCTGTTGCACGACTTCAAATTGCCGCAAACCCTGATCACCCGCAGCGATGGCGAGCGGGTATTGACCAACCTGTTGCACCTCTCGGAATTGCTGCAACAGGCGGCCGCAGAGCTGGACGGTGAACAAGCGCTGATTCGCCATCTGGCCGAACATCTCGCGCTTTCCGGCCAGGCCGGTGAAGAGCAGATCCTGCGCCTGGAAAGTGATGAACAACTGGTCAAAGTGGTAACGATCCACAAATCCAAGGGGCTGGAATACGACCTGGTTTTCCTGCCGTTCATTTGCTCGGCAAAACCGGTGGATGGCAGCCGCCTGCCGTTGCATTACCACGACGCAAACGGCAAATCCCAGGTCAGCCTCAGGCCCACCGCCGAGTTGATCGCCCAAGCCGACGATGAACGGCTGGCCGAAGACTTGCGTCTGTTTTACGTGGCGCTGACCCGCGCCAAACACGCCTGCTGGCTGGGCATCGCCGACCTCAAGCGTGGCAATAACAACAGCTCGGTGCTGCACCTGTCGGCCCTGGGCTACTTGCTCGGCGGCGGCGCTTCACTTGGCGAGTCCGGCGGCCTGGCCCGCTGGTTGCTTGACCTGCAGGAAGGTTGCCCGGCACTGCATTACGCAGAAATGCCCGAGGCCGATGCGGTCGTATTCCACCCGCCGCGTAACGAAGCCACCTTGCTCGCGCCGCTGCTGCCCAAGCGCAAGGCGGCAGAAAACTGGTGGATCGCTTCCTACAGTGCGCTGCGTATCGGCGAGAGCATGAGTGCGGCGAGCCTCGAAGCACCGGAAAGCCCACAAGCGCAGAAGCTGTTCGATGACGAACGCCTCGACCCGGATGCCCCACGCGAAGTGCCGGCTTCCGGTGGCGATATTCACCGTTTCCCACGCGGGCCGAATCCCGGCACCTTTCTCCATGGCCTACTGGAATGGGCGGGCGGCGAAGGCTTCAATGTTACCCCGGAGGCCATCGAAGATGCGGTCGCCCGCCGCTGCAACCGACGCGGCTGGGAAGGCTGGATCGGCACACTCGGCGGTTGGCTCGGGCATCTGTTGCAAGCCCGGTTGCCGCTGGGCAACGGGCAGGTGGCCCTTAGCGAGTTGCGGCAGTACCAGATCGAAATGGAGTTCTGGTTTGCCAGCCACAAGGTCGACGTCCTCGCACTCGACAAACTGGTGTGCCAGCACACTCACAATGGCGTATCCCGCGTGGCCGCCGAACCGGTGCTGCTCAATGGCATGTTCAAGGGTTTTATCGACCTGACCTTTGAGCACGAAGGCCGCTACTACGTGGCCGACTACAAATCCAATTGGCTTGGTCCCGATGATTCGGCCTACACGCAGCAGGCCATGGAACTGTCGATCCTCGACCATCGTTACGACCTGCAATACGTACTTTACCTGCTGGCCCTGCATCGCCAGCTGAAGGCGCGGCTGCCGGATTACGACTACGACCGTCACGTCGGCGGCGCGTTGTACCTGTTCCTGCGGGGCACCCATTCCGCGAGCCAGGGCGCGTATTTCACCCGACCACCCCGGGAATTGATCGAGAGCCTGGACCTGCTGTTCCAGGGCAAACCGCTACCACCCAAGGCCGAGCCCGCCTGGGAACAAGGAGAGCTGCTATGAGCCTGTCGCCGTTACCGCTTGAGGAGCTGACGCCCCTCAGCCGCGCCGCCGACCTGGTGCAACTGCTCGATCTCTGGGTGCAGCGCGGCTGGTTGCGCGCGCTGGACAAGGCCTTTGTCGGCTTCCTCCACGAACTCGATCCGCAGGCTGACCCTTTAGTCCTGCTGGCCGCGGCCCTGACCAGCCACCAACTGGGCCATGGCCATGTGTGCCTGGACCTGTTCGAAACCCTCAAGGCCCCGGATTTCGCTCTGTCGCTGCCACCCGAAGGCGATGTGCAAACCGGCGTCATGCTGCTGCCATCACAGTTGCTCGACGGCCTGGACGGCGCCCATTGGTGCCATGCCCTGGCCGCCAGCCGTCTGGTGGCACTGGCCGTCGACGGCAGCGAGGAGGCGCAAAGCCGGCCACTGGTGCTGTCGGGCAAGCGCCTGTACTTGCGCCGCTACTGGACCTACGAACGGCGCATCGACAGCGCTTTGCGCCTGCGACTCGCCACCCGGGAAAGCGTTGCCGCCGATCTGCCCGAACGCCTGAATCGCCTGTTCGACCAGGCCCCGCCAGACGGTGTGGTCGACTGGCAAAAACTCGCCTGCGCCTTGGCCACCCGCGGTGCATTCAGCATCGTCACCGGCGGGCCGGGTACCGGCAAGACCACCACGGTGGTGCGTTTGCTTGCGCTGTTGCAGGCCCCCGCCGTGGAAGCGGGCAGCGCGTTGCGCATCCGTCTGGCCGCGCCCACCGGCAAGGCGGCCGCGCGCTTGACCGAGTCCATCAGCCAGCAAGTGCTGTCGCTGAAAGTGCCTGATGCGGTGAAGGAAAAAATCCCGACCCAGGTCACCACCGTTCACCGTTTGCTCGGCAGCCGTCCCGGCACCCGACACTTCCGGCATCACATCGGCAATCCGTTGCCCCTGGATGTGCTGGTAGTGGACGAAGCCTCGATGATCGACCTGGAAATGATGGCCAACCTGCTGGACGCCTTGCCACCCCATGCTCGCCTGGTACTGCTGGGTGACAAGGACCAGTTGGCCTCGGTTGAAGCCGGGGCGGTGCTGGGGGATTTGTGCCGCGACGCCGAAGTCGGTTTCTACAGCCCGCAAACCCGCCAGTGGCTGCAACAGGTCAGCGGCGAAGACCTCGGCGCCAGCGGCCTGCAGGAAGACCTCGACGGTAGCCACCCCTTGGCGCAACAAGTGGTGATGCTGCGTTACTCGCGGCGTTTCGGCGAAGGCAGCGGCATTGGCCAACTGGCCCGCTGGGTCAACCAGCAAAACCCTGAGCAGGCCCGCAAACTGCTGGCTGCCCGCAGCCATGCCGACCTGTTTTGCGTCAGCCTCAAGGGCGAGCACGACCATGCCCTGGACCGCCTGGTGCTGGACGGCCATGGCGACGGTGCCCACGGTTATCGCCATTACCTGAAACTGCTGCAGACCGCGCGTCCGTCCCTGGACACGCCACGGGATGACGAGGCCTGGACGCTCTGGGCGCAAAAGCTGCTGAAAGCCTTCGACGCTTTCCAGCTGCTCTGCGCCGTACGCAAGGGCCCATGGGGCGTGGAGGGCTTGAACCTGCGCATCACCGCCGCGCTGCTCAAGGCCCGGCTGATCGACAGCGACCAGCAATGGTACGAAGGGCGTCCGGTGTTGATGACTCGCAACGATTACGGCCTGGGCCTGATGAACGGCGATATCGGTATCGCCCTCAAGCTGCCCGAAAGCGACGGCGGGCCGCAGGTTCTGCGCGTCGCGTTCCCGCGCAACGATGGCCAGGGCGGCGTACGGTTTGTGTTGCCCAGCCGGCTCAACGACGTCGAAACCGTCTATGCGATGACGGTGCACAAATCTCAGGGCTCTGAATTCACCCACACCGCACTGATTCTGCCGGACGCCTTGAACCCGGTGCTCACCAAAGAGCTGATCTACACCGGCATCACCCGCGCCAAGGACTGGTTCAGCCTGATCGAACCCCGGGGTGGCGTATTCGAAGAGGCGGTGAGCCGCAAGGTGAAACGCTTGAGTGGGCTGATGCTGGAACTGGGCACTTGATCGTCAAAGAAGCTGACCGATGGGACATCTAAATTTTCTGATCCAAATGTGTGATTTTTCTTAATAAAATGTCGGAATCCTCCTGGGTGTCGCCTCGGGGGTTTTCCGCCGTTGTGCTATCGTTGCGGCATCATCCCGAGAAGATCAAAGAGAATCGCTGCATGAACGTGGCTGTCTCGCCCACAGAGCGAAGTTTGAGCTGGAGACGAATGCTGCTGTTGGCGCTTCTGTGCGTGTTCACGCCCCTCGTTTTTGCCCAGCCGCCTGCCGGCATGGCCGATCAGCGGGCCAAGGCCGTCACCCAGGTGGTCCTGGGAATTCTCAGTTACGCCCGCTGGCCGGTAGAGCCCGCGCAATTGCGTTTGTGCATCGTCGGGCCAACCCAATACACCGATGACCTGGTCAAAGGCACCACCCAGGCTACCGGCCGTCCGGTAGTGGTGCAGCGTTTGCTGGCCGACCATCCAGACATCGCCAATGCCTGCGACGCCGTGTACATCGGCCAATTGACCAGCGACGAGCGCAGCCGCCTGTTCGCGGCATTGATCGGCCATCCGGTGCTCAGCATCAGCGAAGGCGGCGACCAATGCACCGTGGGCAGCCTGTTCTGCCTGCGGGTAGCCGACGAACAGGTGTCGTTCGAGGTCAACCTGGATTCCGTTGCCCGTAGCGGTGTGCGCATTCATCCGAGTGTGCTGCAGCTGTCCCGACGTCGAGCGCCGGGGTCATGAGTGTCGATAAGGCGCCAGTGCGTCCTACCTTGCGTTCAGTGATCGGGCGCGGGCACCTGAGCCTGGCGCTGATGGCCGTCAGCATGGCCAGTATTTCCCTGACCCTGCTCGGCGTGCTCGCGCTGCGGGTGTATGCCGACCACAACCTGCACCTGATCGCCCGCTCCATCAACTACACCGTGGAAGCGGCCGTGGTGTTCAACGACAGCGCGGCGGCCACCGAGGCGTTGGGCGTGATCGCCTCGGAGGAAGAAGTGGCCGAGGCGGAAGTCTTCAACGTCGACGGCAAGCAACTGGCCCACTGGGAGCGCCCTGAAACCGGGATGCTGTCGATGATTGAGCTGCAGTTGGCGCATGCCCTGCTCGAACAACCCATCACCCAGCCGATCCTGCACCAGGGCCAGGTCATCGGCAGCGTGCACCTGACCGGCCACGGCGGCAGCCTGTTGCGCTTCCTGCTCAGCGGCCTTGCCGGGATTCTGGTGTGCACCGCCCTCAGCGCCTGGGTTGCACTGTACCTGGCGCGGCGTTTGTTACGCGGCATCACCGGGCCGTTGCACAGCCTGGCCTCGGTGGCCCACGCCGCCCGAAGCGAGCGGGCCTTTGACCGACGCGTACCGCCGGCGAAAATCGCCGAACTCGACAGCCTGGGCAATGACTTCAATGCCCTGCTCGACGAACTGGAGGCCTGGCAGACCCACCTGCAAAGCGAAAACGAAACCCTCGCCCACCAGGCCAGCCACGACAGCCTGACCGGGCTGCCCAACCGTGCGTTCTTCGAAGGGCGGCTGATCCGCGCCCTGCGCAGCGCCGCCAAGCTCAACGAGAAAGTGGCGGTCTTGTTCCTCGACAGCGACCGCTTTAAAGACATCAACGACAACTTCGGCCACGCCGCCGGCGATGCGGTATTGGTGGCAGTGGCTAAGCGCATTCGTGCGCAACTGCGAGAAGACGACCTGGTGGCACGCCTGGGCGGCGATGAATTCGCCATCTTGCTGTCGCCTTTGCACCGACTTGAGGACGCCCAGCGCATTGCCGAAAAAATCATCGCCAGCATGGACGCGCCCATTGCGCTGCCCGGCGACGCCCACGTATTGACCTCACTCAGTATCGGCATCGCCGTCTACCCCGATCATGGCGCCACCCCCGGTAACCTGCTCAACGCCGCCGACGCGGCGATGTACCAGGCCAAACGGCTTTCCCAGGGGGGGCAGCAAACGGCGGAATCGGAGTCCCCCGCCGCCGACGTTCAACACAGGAGTTGATCCCTTGTTCTCGACCGCACGCTTTTTATTCATCACCTTGCTCGTGGCTCTGCTCGCCCTGAGCGGCTGCCAGACCCCGCCGCCAAAAGGCCTGACACCGGCGCAAATCGCCGTGCTCAAACAGCAGGGTTTTGAACTGACTGACGAAGGCTGGGCCTTCGGCCTCTCGGGCAAGGTGCTGTTTGGCAGCGACGTCGAAAGTCTGAATGCCCCCAGCACCGAGATCGTCCAGCGCATCGGCAAGGCGCTGCTGGGCGTGGGGATTGAGCGCGTGCGGGTCGACGGCCACACCGACGCCTCGGGCAAGGAAACCTACAACCAGCAACTGTCCCTGCGCCGAGCCAAAAGCGTCGCGCACGTGTTGGCAGGCGTTGGGATGAAAGAAGAAAACGTACAACTGCGCGGGCTGGGCAGCAGCGAGCCGGTGGCGTCCAACGCGACAGCGGCCGGGCGCACCGAGAATCGCCGGGTGTCGATTGTGGTAATTGCGGACTAGTCTGGCTTTCGGGCAGTTCGAGTTGGAATGCAATCAATGTGGGAGCCGGGCTTGCCCGCGATGGCGGTGGATCAGTTGATGTATTGGGTGACTGACACACTGCTATCGCGGGCAAGCCCGGCTCCCACATTTTATTTAATCGGCAAACACCATCTCCCGCGTTTCCCCCATCAACAACGGCTGATTATGCTCGGTCACCTCACGGATGTAATCCCACAGCAGGGTGATCCGTTTCAACTTCCTCAAGTCCTCGCGGCAGTACATCCAGAACTGCCGCGTAATGTTTATCTCCTTCGAAAGCACCGGCAGCAATCGCGGGTCCTGCGCCGCCAAAAAGCACGGCAGGATCGCCAGCGAGCGCCCTTGCTGCGCCGCCACATACTGCGCAATCACGCTGGTGCTGCGCAAACTGGCGCTGGCGCCGGGCACCACATTGGCCAGGTACAGCAGCTCCGAACTGAACGCTAAATCATCCACGTAGCTGATAAACGGATGCTCGGCCAGGTCCGCCGCCCGGCGGATAGGCGGGTGCTGGTCCAGGTATTCCTGCGTCGCGTACAGCTGCAGCTTGTAGTCGCACAGCTTGCAGCACACGTACGGCCCGTGTTCCGGCCGCTCCAGGGCGATGACGATATCCGCCTCGCGCTTGGACAGGCTGATGAAGTGGGGCAGGGGCAGGATGTCCACCGAGATCGCCGGGTAGGTGTCGACGAAGTGGCTCAGTTGCGGGGTGACGAAGAAGCTGCCGAACCCTTCGGTGCAGCCCATGCGCACGTGGCCGGACAGCGCCACGCCGGAGCCGGAAACCTGTTCGCAGGCCATGTGCAACGTGCTTTCGATGGACTCGGCGTAGCCCAGCAGGCGCTGGCCTTCGGTGGTCAATACGAAGCCGTTGGTCCGGGACTTTTCAAACAGGAGAGTGCCCAACGATCCTTCAAGGGAACTGATGCGCCGCGACACCGTGGTGTAGTCCACCGCCAGGCGCTTGGCAGCGACGCTGGCCTTGCGGGTACGCGCGACTTCGAGGAAAAACTTCAGGTCATCCCAGTTCAGGGAGCCCAGTGACGTGATGTTTTTTTGCATATTGGACCGGCTTTTATGTGCGTTCTTATTAGAAGTTTGCACATCTATACTCCAAAAACAGTCCGAACGCCTCATCCTCAAGGCGATTCAACGCCTTGGTTCTCTGCATACCTACAAGAATTGGAGACCACATGAACGCATCTGCCGATATTTCCGTAAAACAGGTCAAGCTGCTGATCAACGGCGAGTGGGTCGAATCCAGGACCACCGAATGGCAAGACATCGTCAACCCCGCTACCCAGCAAGTGCTGGCCCGCGTACCGTTTTCCACCCCTGAAGAAGTCAACGCTGCCATCGACGCCGCCCATCGCGCCTTCCAGACCTGGAAGCTGACGCCGATCGGTGCGCGCATGCGCATCATGCTCAAGCTGCAAGCCTTGATCCGCGAGCACTCCAAGCGCATCGCCGTGGTCCTGAGTGCCGAGCAGGGCAAGACCATTGCCGACGCTGAAGGCGACATTTTCCGTGGCCTGGAAGTGGTCGAGCACGCGTGCTCCATCGGCACCCTGCAGATGGGCGAATTCGCTGAAAACGTCGCCGGCGGTGTGGATACCTACACCCTGCGCCAGCCGATCGGCGTGTGCGCCGGCATCACCCCGTTCAACTTCCCGGCGATGATTCCGCTGTGGATGTTCCCGATGGCCATTGCCTGCGGTAACACGTTCGTACTCAAGCCATCGGAACAGGACCCGCTGTCGACCCTGCTGCTGGTTGAACTGGCGCTGGAAGCCGGGGTGCCAGCCGGCGTGCTGAACGTGGTTCACGGCGGCAAGGACGTGGTGGATGCGCTGTGCACCCACAAAGATATCAAGGCCGTGTCCTTCGTCGGTTCGACCGCCGTGGGGACTCACGTCTACGACCTCGCCGGTAAACACGGCAAGCGCGTGCAATCGATGATGGGCGCCAAGAACCACGCCGTGGTGCTGCCGGATGCCAATCGCGAACAAACCCTGAACGCCCTGGTCGGTGCCGGTTTCGGTGCGGCGGGTCAGCGTTGCATGGCAACTTCCGTGGTGGTGCTGGTAGGCGCGGCCAAGCAATGGCTGCCGGACCTCAAGGCCCTGGCGCAAAAGCTCAAGGTGAACGCCGGCAGCGAAGCCGGTACCGATGTGGGTCCGGTAATCTCCAAGCGCGCCAAGGCACGCATTCTCGACCTGATCGAAAGCGGCGTAAAAGAAGGTGCCAAGCTGGAGCTGGATGGCCGCGGCATCAAGGTGCCGGGCTTCGAGGACGGTAACTTCGTCGGCCCAACTCTGTTCTCCGGCGTGACCACCGACATGCAGATCTACACCCAGGAAATCTTCGGCCCGGTGCTGGTGGTGCTGGAAGTCGACACCCTCGACCAAGCCATCGCCCTGGTCAACGCCAACCCGTTCGGCAACGGCACCGGCCTGTTCACCCAGAGCGGCGCGGCAGCGCGTAAATTCCAGAGCGAAATCGATGTGGGCCAGGTCGGCATCAACATCCCGATCCCCGTGCCGGTTCCGTTCTTCAGCTTCACCGGTTCCCGTGGTTCGAAACTCGGCGACCTGGGCCCGTACGGCAAGCAAGTGGTGCAGTTCTACACCCAGACCAAAACCGTCACCAGCCGCTGGTTCGACGACGACAGCGTCAACGATGGCGTCAACACCACCATCAACCTGCGCTGATCGAGGAGACGACCATGAAGATTGCATTTATCGGCCTGGGCAACATGGGCGCGCCGATGGCGCGCAACCTGATCAAGGCTGGCCATGCGCTGAACCTGTTCGACCTGAACCAGACCGTGCTCAAGGAACTGGCGGAACTGGGCGGCACCATCAGCGCTTCACCGCGCGCGGCAGCCGAAGGCGCCGAGTTGGTGGTGACCATGCTCCCGGCTGCGGCCCATGTGCGCAGTGTGTGGCTCGGTGAAGACGGCGTGCTCGCCGGCATCGGCAAAGGCGTGCCGGCGGTGGATTGCAGCACCATCGACCCGCAGACCGCCCGCGATGTAGCGGCGGCGGCAGCGAAACAAGGCGTGGTGATGGCGGATGCTCCAGTGTCCGGCGGCACCGGCGGTGCCCAGGCCGGGACGTTGACCTTCATGGTCGGCGCCACCCCGGAACTGTTCGCCACCCTGCAACCGGTGCTGGCGCAGATGGGCCGCAACATCGTCCATTGCGGCGAAGTCGGCACCGGGCAAATCGCCAAGATCTGCAACAACCTGCTGCTGGGTATCACCATGGTCGGCGTCAGCGAAGCCATGGCCCTGGGCGATGCGCTGGGCATCGACACCCAAGTGTTGGCGGGAATCATCAACAGCTCCACCGGGCGCTGCTGGAGTTCGGACACCTACAACCCATGGCCCGGGATTATCGAGACGGCGCCGTCGTCCCGGGGTTATACCGGTGGGTTTGGTGCAGAACTGATGCTCAAGGATCTGGGACTGGCCACTGAAGCGGCCCGCCAGGCACACCAGCCGGTGATCCTCGGCGCAGTGGCGCAGCAGTTGTATCAATCGATGAGCCAACGTGGGGAAGGGGGCAAGGACTTCTCGGCGATCATCAACAGCTATCGAAAACCAAAGTAGGGCAATTGTCCTTCTTCACTGTGGGCCCCTGATTTTTACTGCGTAGACCTTCCAGCACCAGCTCACTACTGGTGCTTTTTTTTGGCCTGAATAAACCCCTTCGCGACGTTTGTGGGAGGGCGGTATTACTTATCGACTAATGCCTAGGGATAAGGTTTTTTTGCATTGTTATAGTTGTGAAATAAACTTTTACAAGTTTCAGGTGTGACGCTGAAATATCATGTTTTTGATCATGGGTTATTCATTTGGTGAGTGTCCATGGGGCGCTCGATTATCATGCCGTTATAATTGATTTCTCGGTTGTGTGTATTCGGTTTGTCGTGGCTTCCCTCATTAAACACCCATGTTTATTGCGTGTTTACATTTCTCTTTGATGTTGACTACTGCCTCGCTAGTATCGGTTTTGCGAGCGTGGTCATGGTTGCTGCGTCTCGATAACTTCCGCCGAAGCGTTGTACTTTCAAAGTTGTGCAGGTGTGTCAGAGATGGCTAGCGAATGGATGCGTACATCGGGTTTCCCAGGGCTATCGGCCTCATCGAACGAGGCCGCCCTGGAACTTGAAAAAGCCCGCATCCTGGCCCGTCACCTCTCCCGGTTGCTCGACCTCTGGGCTGCGATGCAGTCCAGCCCAAGGCCCGGGCAGGCTTATTCTGACGCCAAGGATGTGCCACCTCATTCGGTGTCAGCGTGTTGCAAGCGCACGCGTGTGGGTCTGCAATGTCGTGAAGAAACCGGCGTCGGTTGATCGCTGTAAATCCTGACCAGTCCTATATAAACGCAAAAAGAGTTTCGTGCTCGGCGGTAACTACCGTCGTGGGCATTCGCTCGCGCTGAAATACGTGTGTCCATATAAAAAACGGGTGAGAGATGAAAAACATAACTATTGTCGACAAGGCAACGGGGACGGCGACAGAGCATGCCTTTGGCAACGCCAGCCTCAAGGGAACCAGCATTGTAAAACTGCCGTTCGGACAAGAAAGCGTTCAATCGTTTCAACAGTCCGGCCAAAACCTGGTGGTCACTCTGAAGTCTGGAGAAACCATCACCATTCAGAACTTTTTTGTGGTGGGAGCCGACGGCTCCGCTAACCAACTAGTACTGGAAAATGCCGACGGAACATTGTTGCTCGGCAACTATTCCACGCCGTATTCGGGTTTCAACTTCACCGAAATCTCGACCCTGGATGACCTGGGTGTGGCAGCCATTGCCGCTGACAGTGCGGTGCCGGACTGGGTGCTGTGGGGCTTGGGCATCCTCGCCGTCGGCGGTACCGCCGCGGCATTGAGCGGTGGTGGCGGTGGTGGTGGCCATCATCATCAAACGCCAGTTCCTGCACCCGGTGCTGCGACCGGTTTATCGGTCAACAGCGCGGGCACGGTGGTCAGCGGTAAAGGTCAGCCTGGCACCACAGTCACCGTCAAGGATGCCGCCGGTAACGTACTGGGCACAGGCACTGTGGGTACCGACGGCAACTTCCAGGTCAACCTGGACAAGCCGCAAACCAATGGCGAAACCCTGCAAGTCGTCCTCAAGGATGCCGCGGGTCAGGAATCGCAACCTGCGTCTGTGGTAGCGGGTGATACAACCGCCCCCGCCGCACCGAACGGTTTGACCGTCAGTGCAGACGGTACAACCGTCAGCGGTAAGGGCGAGCCTAATTCGACCGTGATCATCAAGGATGCCAATGGCGAGGTCCTCGGCACCGGCACCGTGGATGCTGAAGGCAACTTCCAGGTCACCCTGGGAACTGCGCAAACCAATGGCGAAACCCTGCAAGTCACCCTCAAGGATGCTGCCGGCAATGAATCGTCCGCCAGCCCCGTGGTGGCGGGCGACAGCACCGCCCCGGATGCGCCGACCAACCTGGTGATCAGTGCCGATGGCGCAACTGTCAGCGGTAAAGGTGAACCGAACACTGCCGTGAGCATCAAGGATGCCAGCGGCAACGTGATCGGTACGGGCACCGTCGGCGCGGATGGCAATTTCCAGGTTTCGCTCGACACACCCGCGTCCGAAGGCGAAAGCCTGGCGATCACGCTCAAAGACGCTGCCGGCAATGAGTCGGCTCCGGGTGCGCTGGTTGTCGCCGATATTGAGACACCGCTTGCGCCGCGCAACCTGGCAATCAGTGACGTGGGTGACACGCTCAGCGGTGAAGGCGCCGCGGCCCACAAAGTCATCATCCTCAACGATGCTGGTGAAGTGGTCGGCAGCGGAACAGTGGCAGATGACGGCACATTCCTGGTGCAACTGAACTCGCTGCACATCAATGGCGAGCGGCTACGCGTGTTCCTGCGCAACTTCTCGGGCAAGGAATCCCTGCCAGGCATCGTCATCGCGGGGGACACCATCGCCCCGGATGCCCCAACCAACCTGGTGGTTGGCGAAGATGGCAGCACCGTCACCGGCAAGGGCGAACCGCGCGCGACCGTTACCGTGAAAGACGCCGATGGCAACGTGATCGGCACTGGCACGGTCGGCGACGACGGTAATTTTCAAGTCACCCTGGATCCGCTTCAGGTTAACGGCGAAACACTGGCTGTCACATTGACCGATGCAGCAGGCAACGAGTCTGTTCCGGCTTCTGTGATCGCTGTTGATATTGATGATACGGACGCGGATGCTGATGCCGACGCCGACGCCGACGCCGACGCCGACGCCGACGCCGACGCCGACGCCGACGCCGACGCCGACGCCGACGCCGACGCTGATGCCGATGCCGATGCGGACGCTGATGCGGACGCTGATGCTGATGCTGATGCTGATGCTGATGCCGACGCCGACGCCGACGCCGACGCCGACGCCGACGCCGACGCCGACGCCGATGCGGACGCTGACGCTGACGCTGATGCGGATGCGGATGCGGATGCGGATGCTGACGCGGATGCCGATGCTGATGCTGATGCTGATGCTGACGCGGACGCGGATGCGGATGCCGATGCTGATGCCGACGCTGATGCGGATGCGGATGCGGATGCGGATGCGGATGCGGATGCGGATGCCGACGCTGATGCTGATGCTGATGCTGATGCTGATGCTGATGCTGATGCTGATGCGGACGCCGATGCCGATGCCGATGC
>NZ_JACAPN010000020.1:0-195545 GCF_013385665.1 Pseudomonas sp. D4002 | reverse complement strand
GATGCCGATGCCGATGCTGATGCTGATGCGGACGCTGATGCTGATGCCGACGCTGATGCTGACGCTGATGCTGATGCTGATGCTGATGCTGACGCTGACGCTGACGCTGACGCTGACGCTGATGCTGATGCTGATGCTGATGCCGATGCCGATGCCGATGCTGATGCGGACGCCGATGCTGATGCCGACGCCGACGCCGACGCCGATGCTGATGCTGATGCCGACGCTGACGCTGACGCTGACGCTGATGCGGATGCTGACGCGGATGCCGATGCCGATGCCGATGCGGACGCTGACGCTGATGCGGATGCGGATGCTGACGCGGATGCCGATGCCGATGCCGATGCGGACGCTGACGCTGATGCGGATGCGGATGCCGACGCGGATGCCGACGCTGACGCTGACGCTGATGCTGATGCTGATGCTGATGCTGATGCTGATGCTGATGCTGATGCCGATGCGGATGCTGACGCGGATGCCGATGCCGATGCCGACGCGGACGCGGACGCGGATGCCGATGCCGATGCGGACGCTGACGCTGACGCTGATGCCGACGCCGACGCCGACGCCGACGCTGATGCCGATGCTGATGCGGACGCCGATGCTGATGCCGATGCCGATGCCGATGCCGACGCGGATGCGGATGCGGATGCGGATGCGGATGCGGACGCCGACGCCGACGCCGACGCCGACCTCGAAGCCTTCGACGACCTCGCCACCGGCGAAGTAACCATCAAACCCGTAACATCCAACACCGGCCTGGCCGATATGCGCGTGTTCACCCTGTTGGGTGTCGGCGGCATCATTCTGGGCGATCACACCAAGCAGCAGGAGTTCTCGGTTGCCGAGGGTTCCAGCGGAACGCTGAACCTGCAGTTTGCCCAGGCCGACCTGGTCTCGCTGTTGGGCGGTGGCTTCACTGCCACGCTGGAAGTGAGCGACGGTGCCGGTGGATGGTTGCCGGTGCAACAAGGCAGCAACGGTTCGGGCTTGCTCGACCTGTTGGGGCTGTTCGGACAAAGCTCCAGCGCCAAAATCGAAGGCCTGGAAGCCGGGCAGTATCGCTTTACCCTCAAGCTCGATCCCAACCTGGTCAGCGTTGGTGCAGGGGCCACGGCCAAGTTGAGCGTCACCAATGACAGCCTCACCGACTTCACCGGGGAAGCAGGGCCGGATGTCACCGGCAACGTCATCACCGACCCGGGCATTGGCGGTAAACCGGATGAACCGGGAACCGGCGGGCCAGTGAAGGTGCAGGTCGAGGTCAACGGCGAATTCGTCGATGCCGACGCCACCACCGGCACGGTGCTGCAGGGCCAATATGGTCAGCTGACCATCTTCGCCAACGGCGAGTACAAGTACACCCCGAACGGCGATGTCGCCAGCATCGGCAAGGTGGATGCCTTCGAGTATCACCTGGTCAATGGTGCCGGTGCTTCGGCCTCGGCAACCTTGTATGTGCGTATCGACAGCCCGAGTGTCAACGTGGACTGGAGCGCTACCGATCCATCTGCGCCCGGCGTGATCAACACGGTTGCCAATGATGACCTGGGTTCGGCGCAGATCGACATCGTCAACCTGGTCACCCAGGCCGACCTGGCGACCCTGAGCTACAACCTGGCACTGCTCGGCAGCAGTACGGGTACGGGTGCAGCGATCAACGTTGCCACGGGCACGACCGCAGAGCTTGCGATCAACGTCACCGTCACCGGCATTGCGTTGTTGCCAGGCACGACCGTCAATCTGCAGAAGTTCATCGGTAACGAATGGGTCACGCAGCAGACCACTACCCAGGCGAACCACACGTTCCAAGGGTTGGATGCCGGGACCTATCGCGTGACCGGGACGACCGGTGCCGTGCTGTCGCTGAGTGCGCTGCACATTGCGCAGAAGCTCACTACCACCGCCCTCACGGAGTTCGTGACCGGTGCAATGAGCAATGCGACTGGCAACCTGCTGTCCGACAGCTTGTCCGGGCCGGATGTCCTCGGTTCGCCGCTGACGGTACTCAGTGTGCTGGTCAACGGGGTCTATGTGATTCCTGGGCAAACAGGGACGAAAATCAACGGTGACCACGGCACATTGACCGTGTTTGCCGATGGTAAGTACGTCTACACCCCGCATGCCGGGCTGACGCTGGACGAGATTGGCCAGGTGGATAAATTCACCTACAAGCTCACCACGCCAACCGGCCAGGAAGACACCGCCGACCTCTACGTGCGCATCGACTCGCCGGATCGCGACCTGGTCTGGGACGACGCCAACCCGGGTGCGCCAGCCACTGAAGGTGCCGGCATTGCCGCTGCCCACAGTGCGGTGGACCAGGCGGCGGATGACGGCGCCAACGTTGACGGCGATCACCACGATGCCGTGGTGGCCGACGACACCGACTTCACCCATGTCGATGCTGGCGCGGGTGCAGACGGGTTGTTGTGGGAAGGCGGCGATGCAGCCATCAACCTCACCGACCTGATTGGCACAGTCAGCGGGGTGCACAGCATCGACCTGAACGATGTCAGCGCCGTCGACCTGACCCTGAGCCTCGAAGACCTGGTGTCCATCACCGGGCCTGAGTCGGATCGCTTGATGATCCAGGGCGACGATCAGGACAGCGTGCACCTGACAGGTGACTGGAGCGCCGGTGCGACCCAGGTAGAGAACGGTCTTGAGTACGTGATCTACACCAGTCCGGAAGATGAAACCCATCAGCTCTGGATACAGAGCGGCATCAGCGTGGTGTAACGCCACCCCTGCCGGCCGGGCCGCAAGGCCCGGTTTTCCCTACCAACGGTAATGCAGCGATGGGCCGTGACGTCAGTCACGGTCCGTTGTTGTACTCATCAGGTTTGACAACAGTCAGGTGACTAGCAGTGAGGCAAAAGAGTTTGGCCAAGCAGCTGTCTGCCGTAATTCTGGCAGTCGCAATGATCGCGCCCGAGCGTGCGCCGGTCATGGCAGCGTCGTATATCGACGATGAAGAACGCGTCAACATCATCAGCCCGAGCAACCTGGGCACACATTTACCCGGCGGGCCAACGGGCGTCAGCGCACCGGTGGCACCCGAGCACGTCATACCGAGCAACCTTGACCTGACACGCGCCATTCAACTGGCGGTGGAATGGCACCCGGCAATTTCCGAGGCGATCGGCCAGCTGTACCAACAAAACGAGAACGTGAACATCGCCCGTTCCGGTTATTACCCGCAAGTCAGCGGCGGCTTCAACTCCGGCTACGACAGCGGCCTGAGGGGCAACGGCCAGAGCCGTGCGTTTTCGTTGTCGGCGTCGCAGATGCTCTACGACTTCGGCAAGGTCTCAAGTTCTGTCGACAGTGCGCTGGCGCGGGTCAGTGCCAGCCAGGCGTCGGTGTTGCTGTCGATCGATCAGGTGGCGCGCGATACCTCGTTCGCCGTGATCGAACTGCAGCGCTCGCAGTTGCTGGTGCAACTGGCTCGCGAGCAAATCGACGGCATTTCTGCGATTGCAGAGCTGGCCAAAAAGCGCAGCGACATGGGCGCCAGCACCCGTTCGGACCTGATCCAGGCCCGCTCGCGGGTCGAGGCCTCGGTGGCGACGCAATTGCAATTCACCGCGCAATTCAATCGCTGGCGCAGCACGTTGAGCAGTCTGCTTGGGTCGCAGGCGCCAGTGAGCGTGGCGAATGGTTTTCCGGCAAGCCTGGAGCAATCCTGCGTGGGCGTGGTACCCGATGCGGCAGTCACGCCGACCCTGCTGATCGCCCAGGCGCAGCGTGTCGATGCGCTGGCGCTGATTGCACAAGCCCGTGCCGAGGCGTTGCCGACCGTGTCGCTGGACCCGTCCATCACGCACTACCTGGACAACAACGACGACAGCAACGTCCCCGGCGGCCGCGACCGTACCCGTTATGGCGTATTTCTCAACGTGAAAATGCCGCTGTACCAGGGCGGCGCAATCACCGCTCGCAAATCCGCCGCGCAACAGGCCCTGCGTTCCGCCGATGCCGCCAACGACGCCGCGCGCCTTGCGGTTCGCCAGGGGTTGCTGGAGGCGCGGGATCAAATCTCAAGCCTCAGCCAGCGGCTATCCACCCTGGATTTTCGTGAGCGCAGCATCTCCGAAACCCGCGACCTGTATCGCCAGCAGTACCTCGAACTGGGCACACGGCCGTTGCTTGACCTGCTGAATGCCGAGCAGGAAATTCACCAGGCACGCATGGACCGGGAAAACACCGCCGCTGACCTGCGCCGCCTGAAAATCGATTGCCTCTACAACACGGGCGCACTGCGCACGGCGTTCCACCTGGACAACAGCACCCTGCAAGGTGTGGAGATTCGGCCATGAATGATGCTGTGATGCTTGCGGACGAAACCAACGCAGTACAAACACCGCTGAACCCGGCGCCCGCAGTGGATTATGAAGTGTGGCTGGAGGCCGTCCTGAGCGTGGCCCGGCATTACCGCCTGGAATGCTCGGCCCAAAGCGTGCGCATCGCTGCACAATGGACCGAAGGCGCTTCGGTGGAAGAGGTGGTACGGCAGATGGCCCGCCAGGCGGGGTTGAACTGCGTGATTGCCGACTTCAGCGAAACCACGCTGATGCAGCGCCAATTACCGGTGGTGCTGCAATTTGCCGACGGCCAGGTGGGTGTGCTCGAAACCCTCGGCGACGGCGACAACCTGGGCATCGCCTACAGCGGCGACGGCGGCCTGCAAAGCCGGCTCACCCGCCAGGACCTGTTGGAGCAAGCGCGCAAGAGCGTGATTCTGCGACCCATGGCGGCAGTGCGTGACCGGCGTGTCGACGACTACATCAAGCCTTACGAGAAGGCGTGGTTCAAAAACATCGTGCTGCGCGACCTGCGGCCCTATGGCTATGTGATGCTCGCGTCGCTGGTCACCAGCGTGCTGGGGTTGGCCGGGGTACTGTTTTCGATGCAGGTGTACGACCGGGTGATCCCGGCCGAATCCATGCCCACCCTGTATGTGCTGTTTGGCGGGGTGATGCTGGCGCTGGTGTTTGATTTCATCATGCGCATCACCCGTGTGCGCATCACCGACATGCTCGGCAAACGCGCGGATCTGCGCGTTTCCGACCTGGTGTTCGGGCATGCCATTCGCTTGCGTAACAGCGCCCGGCCGAAGTCCACCGGCTCGTTCATTTCGCAGCTCAAGGAACTGGAACAACTGCGTGAGCTGATCACCTCCAGCACCGCCACGGCGCTGGCCGATCTGCCGTTCTTCCTGCTGTTTCTGGTGATCTACTGGTTGATCGCCGGCCCGCTGGTGGCGGTGCCAATGGTGGCTGTGCTGTTCCTGATAGTGCCCGGGCTGTTGGCGCAGAAAAAACTCGCGGCACTGGCGAATGAGTCGATGCGTGAAAGCTCGTTGCGCAGCGCCATGCTGGTGGAGACCATACAAGGCCTGGACGACATCAAGGCGTTGCAGGCCGAACAGCGCTTCCAGCAACAATGGAATCACTACAACGCCACCTGCGGCGACGCCAGCCTGCGCCTGCGCATGCTCACCAACAAACTGGTGGCCTGGAGCAACAATGTGCAGGGCTCGGTGTTTGCCGTGGTGGTGGTGTTCGGTGCGCCCATGGTCATGGCCAGCGACATGACCACCGGTAGCCTTGTCGCGGCGTCGATCCTGGCGTCGCGGATGATGGCGCCGATGTCCCAGATCACCCAGGTGCTGACGCGCTGGCAGCAGGCCAAGGTTGCGCTGCAAGGCCTGAACCGAATCATGGAATTGCCGGTGGACCATCCCGAGGGCAGCAAGCGCGTGCACCTGCCGGTGATCAAAGGCCAATACGCGCTGAGCCAGGCCACATTCCAGTACTCCGACGATGCCCCCGTGCCGGCGCTGCGTGTGGCCGACCTGAAGATCCAGCCGGGCGAGCGCATCGCGATTCTGGGGCGTAACGGCGCGGGTAAATCCACGCTGTTGCAGGCATTGGCCGGGATGCTCGACCTCAAGGCCGGCACCATCAGCCTGGATAGCGTTGCCCTCAGCCACATCGACCCCGCCGACGTGCGCCGAGACGTGGGGCTGATGACACAAAACTCGCGGCTGTTTCACGGCACGCTGCGCGACAACCTGATCATGGGGGCGCCGCATGCCAGCGATCAGGAAATCCTCCAGGCCCTGGCGCTGACCGGTGCGGGCGACTTCATCGGCAAGTTCGCCGACGGCCTGGACCACATGATCCTGGAAGGTGGCCTGGGCCTGTCGGGCGGGCAGCGTCAGTCGCTGCTGCTGTCGCGGCTGATGATTCGCCAACCGCATATCGTGTTGCTCGACGAGCCCACCGCGTCCCTGGATGAAGCGACCGAGCGCCAGTTGATCCACAACCTCGACCGCTGGGCGGCCCATCGCACGCTGATTATCGCCACGCACCGCATGAGTGTATTGAGCCTGGTGAATCGGGTGATCGTGGTCGACAACGGCCAGATCATCGTCGATGACAGCAAAGCCAACGCGATTGCGCGCCTGTCCAAACCGAAGGGGAAAACCCAGTGAAAAGCCCTGCGCCGAAAACCATACCCCTGCTCGCCACCGAAGACGAAGGCGCCCGGCATACCCACGACGGCGTGGATGAACGCACCGTGGTGCGCGCCACGCGCGTGGTGGGCTGGGTGTTTGTCATGCTGATTGCATTTGGTGCCTGGGCCTACTTTTTTGAAGTGGACGAAGTCTCGACGGGCAGCGGCAAAGTCATCCCGACCTCGCGTGAGCAAATCATCCAGTCGCTGGAAGGCGGCATCGTCACGGAGTTGAATGTGGGGGAGGGCGATATCGTCAAAAATGGCCAGACGTTGGCCAGGCTTGACCCGACCAAGACCGAATCCAACTTTGATGAAAGTGCCGCCAAGTACCGGGCATCGCTGGCCAGCGTCGCGCGTTTGCAGGCCGAGGTAGACGGCAAACCGTTACTGTTCCCCCCGGAACTTGAGCGTTACCCCGCACTGGTGCGCGCCGAAACCGACCTGTTCAACACTCGGCGCAAGGGCCTCGAAGAATCATTGGCCGGCGTGCGTTCGTCGCTCGGGCTGGTGCGTAGCGAGCTGGAAATCACCGAAAACCTGGCCAAGGTCGGCGCCGCCAGCAACGTTGAGGTGTTGCGCCTCAAGCGCCAAAAGGCCGAGCTGGAGTTGAAACTGACCCAGGCCCGCTCCGAGTATATGGTGCGGGCCGGTGAGGACCTGGCGAAGGTCAATGCCGACGTCGAGACGCTGTCGTCAGTCATGCGCGGGCGCTCCGACTCGGTGACCCGCCTGACCCTGCGCTCGCCGGTGCGCGGTATCGTCAAGGGGATCGAGGTCACCACCATCGGCGGGGTTATCCCGCCCAACGGGCGCTTGATGCAGATTGTGCCCCTGGATGAGCAGTTGTTGATCGAGGCGCGTATCTCCCCGCGAGACATCGCCTTTATCCATCCCGACCAGGTGGCCAAGGTCAAGATCACCGCCTACGACTACGCCATTTATGGCGGCATGGACGGCAAGGTCGTGACCATTTCTCCGGACACTATCCAGGACGAGGTCAAGCCAGAAGTTTTTTACTACCGAGTGTTCATCCGCACCGACGCTGACACCTTGAAAAACAAGGCCGGCAAGTCGTTTTCGATTGTGCCTGGGATGATTGCCTCGGTGGATATCAAGACCGGCCAGAAAACCGTGCTCGACTATTTGATCAAGCCCATGAACCGTGCGCGGGAGGCCTTGCGCGAGCGTTAGGCGAGGTGGCTGTGGCCAGGTTTGCGTTGTGGTGGATGCTGTTGTGGGCCGGCGTACCGGGCGCGTGGGCCCTGAGTGAGGGTTCGACACCGTTGCTTTGGAACACCCCGGCCGACCAGTCGACCTGCAACCAGGTCGACTCTTCACTCTGGGTCGAGTTGGCCGGGGGCGATGAGTGCATTCGCTATTTTTCCGGGGCGGTGCTGAGCCGTGCGCCCGTGGTAATCGTGATGTTTCATGGCGACCGCAACGTGGAAATGCACCGCTCGCCCGAGTCGATCCGTGGCAATACCCTGGCCGCCAAGGCCAGGCAGGCCAAGGCCCTGAGCCGGCGTGCGGGCGTACCGGTGGTGATTGTGGCGCGACCTGGCACCTACGGTTCCAGCGGCAACCATGGGCAGCGGCGCCAGGCGCGGGAATTCATTGTGCTGGACGCTGCGCTCAACGAGCTGCGCACGCGTTACGGCATCGGGCAGTTTGTGTTGCTGGGGCACAGCGGCGGCGCCACGGTGGCCGCGGCGTTGTTGACCTTGGGGCGTACCGATGTGAAGTGTGCAGTGATGACTTCCGGCGCGTTTGCCCTGGTGCAGCGCGCGCAGATGTTGCGTCAAAGCAAAGGCCTGCCTTCGCGTCCGGGACGCGACACCAATGGTTTATTGCACCCCTACGATCCCCTGGAGCACATGGCCGGCATTGCCGTTGCGCCTGCGCGGCAGTTGTTCGTGATTGGCAGCGTGGACGACCAGGTAACCCCATTTGTGTTGCAGGAGCGTTTTTACCAGGCGTTGATTCGCGCCGGGCATCAGGCGCAGTTGGTCAAGGCGCAGGGTGTGCCTGCGATGTTTCACCAACTGCGCAATGACATTGGCCTGAAGACAGCAGCGGGCTGCGCGGGCTAACCCGCCGGCACCGCCTGTTCGGTCGTGTTCAGCCAATCACAGATCTGCGACAACCCGGTACCACCGGAGCTTTTCACCAGTACCCAATCCCCCGCCTGGAACCACTGGCCGGGGTGGCGCGCCAACGCCTGGCCTAATGCCGTGGCATCCTCGAACCACTGCACTGACAGCTCACTGCGCAGCACCCGGTACACCTCATGCATCAGCGGCCCGCACAGCACCAAATGCCGGGGCGCCGCCGCGCGCAGCGAGTCAGCCAGTTCCAGGTGGTAGCGCTGGGCGTCGGGGCCCAGCTCCAGCATGTCGCCCAACACTACTACCCGGTGCCGCGAGGCCACGGGCAGGTCGGCCATCGAGCGCAAGGCCGCAGCCATCGAGCCCGGGTTGGCGTTGTACGCATCGTTGATCAGCTGGAAATGCCCGTCGGTGCATTTGATCGAGCGGATATTGCCGCGACCTTCCACCGGTTGGAAGCCGGTCAGCACTTCCAGTGCCTGGTCGGCGTCAAGCCCGGCGGCGAACAGCGACGCCAGCACCCCCAGTGCGTTGAGCACCATGTGTCTGCCGCGAGCACTCAGGCTGAAATCCAGCCGTTGCGTGTCACGTTGCGCGGTGACGTAGACCCGGTCGGCCTCGCTGCACACGTCGAGCAGGCGCACATCGGCATCAGCGTGTTCGCCATAGCTGGTCACGTGCAAGCGCGCGACTTCGGCGGCCTGGGCGAACACCTCGTAGTGCGGCATATCGCGGCACAGCACCGCGTGCCCACCCGGTGCCATCGAGCGGAAGATCGCGCTTTTTTTACGCGCCAGGTTTTCCAGGGTGCCATGGTATTCCAGGTGCGCCGGAGCCAGCCCGGTCACGATAGCAATGTGTGGGCGCACCAGCTCCGAGTTAATCGGCATGCGGCCCACGGCCATTTCCAATACCCAGAATTTGGCCGGCCGGGGCATGCTCGCCAGGTTCCAGGCGATCCCATGGGGCAGGTTGGCGTTGGCCTCGGTGTGGCCCACTTCGCCCCAGTGTTTCAGGGCGTGGCCGAGCATGGCGACCACGGTGGTTTTACCGAAGCTGCCGGTGACGCCGAATACCTGGCCAGTGAATCGCTGCCTGGCGTATCGACCCATTTGCAGCATGGCCTCGCTGGTGTCGGCGACCTGTAACACCGGCAGGCCGCTGTCCAGGTAGGGCGTCGGGTCTACACACAAGAACGCCGAGGGGCGCCGCTCAGGACTGGCCTGGGCCCAGCGCAGCGCTGACTGCACTTCGTTCGGTCCCACCTTGCTGGGGTGCCGATTGAGCATGCGCTGGGGTTTGAAAAACTGCATGGACGGCGTCAAACCCGACGTGTACCAACCGGGTGGTGGCTGTTTGGCCCAGGTGCCGTGTGTCACCCGAGCCAGGGTGTTGGCGTCCCAGACCCAGCCGAGGGGTGCTGCGTCCTGGGCCAGGCTCACTTGCGGCGCGCCGTCGAGCAGGTAGCGGTGGTAGGCAATCAGCCCCGAGAGGTAATGCTCCACGTCGTCGATGCGCACCCTGAACGCGTGGTGACGGATAAAAAACGAACCGGCAATGCGCGCAGGATTGGCGAAATACATCGCCGTTTCCGGCCAGAAATACCCGTTGAACAGATAGCGCGCACGATGATGCAGGGCGCGGTAAAACGCGTGCAGGTCGATCTCGGTGAGCAGGTGGCGCAATTGCGCTTGCTGGGCGATGCGTTCGAGCATCTGCTGCGCAGCCATCATCAATTCCAGTAGCGTCGGAAAGGTGGTGATGCGCTGTTGCACGAACCCCAGATAACCGGCGACGTTATTCAGGCCGAAGCGGAAATACTTTTCGTCAGGTCGGTAGCGGGTCAGTTCGTTCACGCAATAGCTGAGCCAGTGATCGTGCTCGCGCCAGTGCTGTTTTTCGATGAAGTAGTCGAAGGCTTTTTCCACCACGGTTAACCAGCGCTCATCGCCGGTGAGGCCGTAGAGGCGGATCAACCCGAACGCGGCCTCGCCGTCGTAGTAGATGATCCGGAACGCCTCTTTGACGGTAAGGTCACGGCCATGCAAGACGTGCACGAAGGCGCCGGTGGTCGCGTCCTGCATCCAGGCCATGCCATTGGCCAGGGCTTCCAGCACGGGTAGGTAGTGGCGGGTGCCGGTGACTTCGCTGTATTTGACCAGCGCCAACAAACACACGGCATTGCCGCCCAGTTTGATCTCGTCACCGGTGTCCAGCAGATACGCCGCCACACTGCCGTCGGGCAGCGCGTAGGACTTGATCAGTTCCTGGGTAAGGTAGGCCAGCGAGCGGTCGATGGCGGATTTAAGCGCCTCGTCGCCGGTCAGTGCCCAGGCCTCGATCATCGAATAGGTGGTACTGGCGTGGCGCAGGGTGTTGTAGTTTTTTATCGCCCGGTCAAAGCACGGGAAGTAGCCGTAGACGAACTGGCCGCTGTCCTGCACCTGAGCGCTCAGGTAGCTTGCGGCGCTGATGATGCTCGCCTTTACCATGCCGGGCTCCAGCGCTGCGAGGGTGCGCCAGCCGGTTTCTGTCGGGCCAGGGTTCAGCGGGTGGGGCACGCCGTCTTCGGCACAAAAAACGCCCTTGGTGTCGAACAGGAACACGGGGGTCTCGGGTTCAAGTGTGGCGATCAGGTCGGCTGTATTGAGCCCGGTAAAACGGCGCCTGGCGTACACCGAAAAATTGCCGGCATTGAAGCTCGCGTGATTGATAGCGTTGCCGCCATACAGGATCGCGTTGGCGTTCAGTTCCTGTTCGGTGATCGCGATGTGCAGCGCCGCATCGAAGGCGATGCCGCGCCGGAAGTAATTACGCTTGTGGCGCTTGAAGCGCGCATTGAGTTCGGCCCAGGTGATGGCGGTGACGTTGATCGCGCATTCGACGCGTATCCATGAACGTTCGACGATGTTGCCTGACTGCGCACGGTCTCGTTCGTAGGCTCCCTGCAAGTGCTGCACACCGGTTTGCCAGGCGGCTTCGAAGTTATCTGCCGTGATATGAAAAACATGCGCGCGCTGGGTGCCGTCGCTCATGGAGAAAAACAAGGTACAGGGCTGCGCGGTGTCTGATGATACAGCAGGCCCATTCATTTCTTTGCTTAGATGAGCATAACAAGCAAGCCATTGCTGTTTCACAGGCATAGTTCATCACCAGTCTTTAACTTGGAGAGGGGGGGCGCAGTGTTCATGATTAAACTGCGCGCCAGCTGATAAATAAGCAGAAAGTTATGCCGCACAGTTTTATAAAGGCAAATTAACCAGGCTGATATATCAAGAGCAGAGCGATGAATCCTCTTTCTCCGGCTCCAGCACGGAGGGCGGGACTTGGCTCTCGTATTGCTGGAGATGGTCACGAATCAGCTTGCGAATAACCTGAGAAATAGTAAGGTCAACTTCCTCGGACAGCGACTCCAGACGCTGCTTGGTCGGGAAGTCGATGAGAATGGTCAGACGTGTTGTTTTTTCAGGCATTTTCTTGATCCTTTTACAAAAGCGCGGTCTCGACTGCCGCGTGCAGTAAGTGCTGGAAGACGTGTGGAGTCCTTAGAACAAACCAATGGGGTAATCAACTGATTCATTGGAGTCTAATTCAAATCGCTGCGCGTTTTCCATCAATGTGCAGTGAAGGTTGCGATTATGTGAAGTTCTGCACCTTCTCCGTACCTCTTATTATCATCGGGTTATAATGCTATGAGATTCGAGTATAGACCGGTTGCAAGAAAGCTATCTCAAAGTGTAGGGGGTGTCAAAAGTCAATCTTATCTATAACTAAAGTAGTGGTTGTACTGTTTGGTGAGTTTGATTATGTATTTTGCGCATTACGTCATGAGATTTTTTCAAGAACTTGGCGCTCACAATATTCTGTCACAAAATACTAATTGATTGTTTTCGAATATCAAGGGTTGTTGTCACGAATAACAGCGATTGTTATTGGAAGAGGGGCAGGGAGGTGCTGCTTTTATCAGAAGGGCGCGACGGTCGTCGTTGAGGTAAAAGGGGCCAGGGCGACCCCTTTCCAGGAGGTGGGATCAGGCAAACACAAAATACTTACGCACCGTCTCGACCACTTCCCACGTCCCCTTCATCCCCGGCTCCACCACAAAGATATCCCCGGCCCGCAAATGGATCGGCTCCAGGCCGTCCGGGGTGATCACGCAGTAGCCTTCCTGGAAGTGACAGTATTCCCACTTCACATACTCCACCCGCCATTTGCCCGGGGTGCAGATCCAGGTGCCCATGATCTTGCTGCCGTCCTCGCTGGTGTAGGCGTTGAGGTTGACGGTGTGCGGGTCGCCTTCGAGTTTTTCCCATTTGCAGGCGTCCAGCACCGGCAGTGGATGGGTGTCGCGCAGTACGGTGATTGGCTTGGACATGATGATTCCGAGGCAGTGGAAGGGAAGTCCGAACCCTATCGCCTTGGGCGGCCCGCCAGTGGTCTGGACTCGACATCGGGATGCCCAGAAGCGCAGTCATTTGCACAGCCGTGAGTCACCGCCAACCCCTGTGGGAGCCGGGCTTGCCCGCGATGGCGGAGTGTCAGGCGATGGAAGGGCACGCTGTGCCGACCTCATCGCGGGCAAGCCCGGCTCCCACAGGGGATATTTGTTGTTTGAAGGATTGAGTCAGTACGAAATATCTGTGCGCCAATCAGCCATTTCCTCGCAGTAAGTGCGAAAGATTTCCCGCTTTGCGCTGGAATTCGCAAGAATATTTACAGCCGGCCCTCGTATCATTCACCCCAGTAACGACCGAGAGCCTTGAAATGAATCCAATAAAAACGTGGTGGGACATCAGCCCGCCCTTGAGCACCGCGACCCCGACCTGGCCGGGTGATACGCCGTTTCAGGAAGAGCGGGTCTGGCAGTTCGGCCCCGAGTGCCCGGTGAATGTCGGACGCATCACCCTGTCGCCCCACACCGGCGCCCATGTGGACGCGCCGTTGCACTACAGCGCGGACGGCGCGCCGATTGGCGAAGTGTCTCTGGATGTGTACATGGGCCCGTGCCGGGTGCTGCATTGCCTGGGCAGCGGCGCGCTGGTGCAGCCGCATCAGTTGGAAGGCCGCCTGGAAAACCTGCCGGAGCGTGTACTGTTGCGCACTTATCAACAGGCGCCGCTGGATGCCTGGGATTCGAATTTCACCGCCGTCGCCCCGCAAACGGTCGAGTTGCTGTTCAGCCTCGGCGTGCGCCTGATCGGCATCGACACGCCGTCCCTGGACCCGCAGCAGTCCAAGACCATGGATTCCCACAACGCCGTCGCCTCTCATGGCATGGCGATTCTCGAAGGCATCGTCCTCGACGACGTGCCGGAGGGCGATTACGAGTTGATCGCGCTGCCGCTGCGTTTTGCCAACCTCGATGCCAGCCCGGTACGAGCCATTCTCCGCCCGCTCAAGGAGCCCACGCGATGAGCCAGTGTCCTTTCTCCCCTGACTACCAGCCGCCGGAAGAATGGCATAACGCCGAGCTGAATTTTTCCGAGTCCATGAGCTACGGCGACTACCTGGACCTGGGCAAAGTGCTCAGCGCCCAGCACCCGCTGTCGCCGGACCACAACGAGATGCTGTTCATCATCCAGCACCAGACCTCGGAGCTGTGGATGAAGTTGATGCTCCACGAACTCAAGGCCGCCCGCGAACACGTGCGCCTGGGTGAGCTGCCGCCGGCGTTCAAGATGCTGGCGCGGGTGTCGCGGATCTTTGACCAGTTGGTGCACGCCTGGGCGGTACTGGCGACCATGACGCCGTCGGAGTACAAGTCGATCCGCCCGTACCTGGGGCAGTCGTCGGGTTTCCAGTCGTTCCAGTACCGGGAAATCGAATTCATCCTCGGCAACAAAAGCGCGGCGCTGTTGCGGCCTCACGCCCACCGGCCGGAGTTGTTGAAGGAGCTGCAGGTGGCGATTGCCACGCCGTCGCTGTATGACGAAGCGATCAACCTGATGACCAAGGCCGGGCTGGCGATCGACCCCAAGCGCGCCGAACGCGACCCGACGGCGCCAACGGTTCACGATGATTCCGTGGAGGCGGCGTGGCGCGAGGTTTATCGCGATCCGAGCCGGTATTGGGACCTGTACCAGTTGGCCGAAAAGTTTATCGACCTGGAAGATTCCTTCCGCCAGTGGCGCTTCCGCCATGTCACCACCGTGGAGCGGATCATCGGCTTCCAGCCTGGTACGGGCGGCACCGAAGGCGTGGGCTACCTGCGCAAGATGCTCGACACCGTATTGTTCCCCGAGCTGTGGCGAGTGCGTTCTACGCTGTAATCAAGGCCCAACAAAAAGCCCCGGTACTCATCAGTACCGGGGCTTTTCATTTGCAATACGATCCAAATGTGGGAGCGGGCTTGCTCGCGAAAGCGGTGTGTCAGTCAATACATCAGGTGACTGACACGACGCCTTCGCGAGCAAGCCCGCTCCCACACAAGCCCGCTCCCACATGGGTTATTGCGCTGTTACTGCCTTCGCGTTATTCAACCGCAACCGGTACGCCACATAGATGATCCCGACCCAGACCGGAATCGCATACACCGACGCCCGCACACCCGGAATCGCCAGCATCACGCAGATGATCATCAGCATGAACGCCAGGCACAGGTAGTTGCTGAACGGGAACCAGAAGGTCTTGAACGACGGCACCACGCCTTGCTCGCCCATGGCCTTGCGGAACTTGATGTGGGTCAGGCTGATCAGCGCCCAGTTGATCATCAGCGAGGCAACCACCAGCGCAAACAACAGCTCCAGTGCGTCATGCGGCGCCACGTAGTTGATCACCACACATAGCAGCGTCACCAGGGCCGAGATGCCCAGGGCACGCAGCGGCACGCCTTGCTTGTTCAACTTCATCAGCGCTTTCGGCGCATCGCCTTGCTCGGCCAGGCCGAACAGCATGCGGCTGTTGCAGTACACGCCGCTGTTGTACACCGACAGTGCCGCGGTCAGGACCACGAAGTTGAGGATGTGGGCGGCGGTGTCGTTACCGATCAAGGAAAAGATCTGCACGAACGGACTGCCGCTGTAGGCATCGCCCGACGCGCCGAGGGTTTGCAGCAGTTGATCCCATGGGTACAACGACAGCAGCACGGTAAGGGCGCCGACGTAGAAAATCAGGATCCGGTACACCACCTGGTTGATCGCCTTCGGGATCACCTTGCGGGGTTCGCTGGCTTCGGCGGCGGTAATACCCACCAGCTCCAGGCCGCCGAACGAGAACATGATGAACGCCATGGACATCAACAGCCCCATGCCGCCATTCGGGAAGAACCCGCCGTGGCTCCACAGGTTGCTCACCGAGGCCTGCGGGCCGCCGGTGCCGCTGAACAGCAGGTAGCAGCCGAGCACGATCATGCCGACAATCGCCACCACCTTGATGATCGCGAACCAGAACTCGGTCTCACCGAAGAACTTCACGTTGAGGGTGTTGATCAGGTTGACCAGCACAAAGAACACCACCGCACTGACCCAGGTCGGAATTTCCGGCCACCAGAACTGGATGTACTTGCCCACCGCTGTCAGCTCGGCCATGCCCACCAGCACGTAGAGTACCCAGTAGTTCCAGCCGGCGAGGAAGCCTGCGTAACCGCCCCAGTACTTGTGGGCGAAGTGGCTGAAGGAGCCGGCCACCGGTTCCTCGACGATCATTTCGCCCAGCTGGCGCATGATCAGGAACGCGATGAACCCGGCTACCGCATAGCCCAGGATCATCGACGGCCCCGCCGACTTGAGCACGCCCGCCGAGCCGAGGAACAGCCCGGTCCCGATCGCCCCTCCCAAGGCAATCAGCTGAATATGCCGGTTCTTCAGGCCACGCTTGAGGCCCACCGGGTTAACCATGTCATCCGCCATTAACATTCCCTTCTACTTGTTTTTTTCAGGGTTGATCGCACACCGAACCAGCCCCTCATACCGCTGAGGGGTCAGATATTACTCTCGGTAAACTTTTCGTAATACAGCTGAACGCCATCAAGTGCCTGATCCAGCAGCCATTGTTTGATGGATTCGACCATCGGAGGGGGGCCGCAGACGTACATATCTGCCGATTGATCCCGCAATTCGGCCAGGTCGAAATGCTCGGTGAGGTAGCCGCGTTTGCCGGCCCAGTCCGAAGGTGGGTCGCTGAGTACCTCGGTGTAGCGAAACCTTGGGATCGTATCGGCGTAGGCTTTTATGCGTGTTGCCTCGCATAAATCGGCCGCACCCCGCACGCCGTAATACAGGTGCACCGGCTGTTGGCAGGTGCTGGCGGCCAGGTCGTCAAGCATGCCCAGCAGCGCCGATAAACCAGTGCCACCGGCCACCAACACCAGCGGTCGGGTGACATGCCGAAGGTAGAAGGCACCCAATGGCGCTTCCAGCAGCAACTCATCACCGACCTGGCAGCGTTCGCGAATGTAGTTGCTCATCACGCCATCGGGCAGCAGGCGGATCAGGAACTGCAACTGATTGCCCGGGCGGTTGGCGAAAGAGTAGGAGCGCCAACTGTCGGTGCCGGGAATCGACAGGCGGGCATATTGGCCCGGCAAAAAGTCCAATGGGCGTTCAAGCTGCAGGTGCAGGATCGCGGTGCTGGCCGAGACCTGTTGCACTTGGCTCACCGTACTGCGGATTTGTACTGGCCCCGGCGCGTTGCACAGGCTGGAATCAAAATCGAAGTAGAACGCCGCATCGGATTGGACCCGGGTCTGGCAGCTGAGCATTTTGCGTTGTTGCAGGTCAAGGCTGGAGAGGGCTTCCTCGTCCACGTAGTCCTGGCTGTAGTCGCCGGACTCGCAGCGGCCCTGGCAAGTGCCGCATACGCCTTCGCGGCAGTCGAGCGGGATCTTGATGCCGTTGCGCAAGGCTGCATCCAACAGGATCTCATTGGCGCCCACCGGGAAAAACAGGGTCTTGCCGTCGGCAAAACTGAAGGCCACTTTGTGATTCATTCGCAGAACTCCGCGAGTTTGATTTTCTATGCCTGCGATTTACCTGTGGCGAGGGAGCTTGCTCCCGCTGGGCTGCGCAGCAGCCCCAAAAAGCCGGGAGCGCTACGCACTGGAGCGCCAACCCGGTCCAGCGGGAGCAAGCTCCCTCGCCACAGGTGTAATGCATCAGGTCACAGGTGATAGAAATCCAGCACCGAGTTGATGGTGTCGTTGAGCAGCAGCGCATGCTTGCGGGTGATCAACCAACTGTCGCCATCGGGCTTGAGGCTGTAAGTGGCGCTGCCGTAGAACTGCTCCGACGTCGCCAGCCGATAGAACAACGTATGCCAGTTCAACTTCACCTCCAGCAGCCCGTCCGGTTGCTCGGCAATCCGCACGTTGTTGATCAAATGCAGCGTCCTTGGCATCGGCGTGGCCGACGCGGCCTTGCCCGTGCGCAGGCGAAACACCCGATCCTCCAGCCCCGAGCGGTTGGCGTAGTAGATCAACGACATTTCGCGCTTCGGGTCGCGGGTGTAGACATGTTCCGAATCCCACTGCGGCAGGTGGAATTCACTCTGCGGGTCGAACAACTGCACGTAGGCGTCCCAGTCCTGGGCATCGCACAGCTCGGATTTACGGTAAAAAAACTGCTCGATCCGGTACTGCAATTGCGCATTCATCATTCCACCTCCCGCAGTTTCAGGGCTTGCTGGTCGAGTCCGTCCAGCAGGAATTTCTGCCAGTTGCGGTGCTGGTTGACGTACAGCCCTTCGTGGGTGAATTCGGTGCCGGTCATCGCCGGCTGGATGCCGATGGATTCGCTGTTGGGCGTAGGCCCGGTTTCCCAGCGATGGCTGCCGCGGGAGATATCGCTCCAGCGCTCCAGGCGGCCCTGGAAGCCGCGCTGGGCTTCGCGGAACTCCACCAGGTCATCCGGCGTGCCCATGCCCGAGACGTTGAAGAAATCCTCGAACTGGCGAATACGGTTTTCACGGTCGGCGTCAGGCTCGTTCTTCACCCCCAGGCACTGGCTGATGATTTCGGTCTTGTTCCACGCGATGGGCCGGATGATCCGCAGCTGCGAGCTGATCTGGTCGAGGAAGAACAGGCTTGGGTAGATGTTCAGGTTGCGCAGGCGGTGCATCATCCATTCGGCTTTTTGCTGGCCGTGTTCTTCGATCAGGCGCGGCATGATGGTGGCGTAGCCCGAACGCACGGTGGGGTTGGGCATGTCGCTGAACAACAGGCTGTGGCCATTGTTGAAGGCGAACCAGCCGTCATCGGTGTTCGCGTCGCCGGCGCCGAGTTTGCTGTAGTCCAGTGTCGTGCCCGAGCCGGTGCCGTTTTCCGTATTGACCTGCTGGCGATGCTGCACCGTGGCCACGTAGTTGTAGTGCACGGTGCTGACGTGATAACCGTCCAGGCCGTTCTCGTTTTGCAGTTTCCAGTTACCGTCGTAGGTGTAGGCCGACTTGCCCGGCAGCACTTCCAGCTCACCGGTGGCCGATTGGGCGACCATCATGTCGAAGAACACTTTGGCGTCGCCGAGGAAGTCTTCCAGGCTGTTGGTGCCGTTCACGTCGAGGCTGATGAAGACGAAGCCCTTGTAGCTCTCGATCCGTGCTTTTTTCAGGCCGCGAGTGGCCTTGTCGAAGCCTTCCGGGTATTCCCCCGGCGCCTTGACCTTCACCAGCCGGCCATCGCTCTTGTAGCACCAGGCGTGGAACGGGCAGGTAAACGTGGACTGGTTGCCCTTGCCGACTCGGGTCAGGGTGGTGCCGCGATGCTGGCAGGCGTTGATCAGCGCGTTGAGCTGGCCTTCGCCGTCGCGGGTGATGATCATCGGCTGGCGCCCGGCGCGCATCGTCACGAAGTCGTGCTTGTTGGCCAGTTCGCTCTCGTGACAGGCATAGATCCAGTTTTTTTCGAAGATCAGCTCCATTTCCAGCTCGAACAACTCCGGCTCGGTGAACATGTCCCGGGCGATGCGGAACACCTCATCCACCGGACGAAAGTCCAGGCAGCCTTCGATAAAGCTTTTCCACTGCTCTACGCTTCTTGCACCACTCATGGGAGGCACCTTTTTTGATAATGGCTAAACGGGTAAGCCATTAAGAGGCTGCGGCGGGGCACCGGGCTATCCGGTTAATGGGGGAAGGTGGGCCACTTAGTTGGGCACGAAATACCCACGGCGGTGCAGGGCGGTGGCGGAATGCGCTACTGTCTTGCAAGGCGATTGTCGGAAAAGTCTGCTTGTTATCCACTTAGTCGACGGTTGCTATCCACCCAGTGGCGATCCCGCTGGCGTGGCGCAAAACTTGCTGTCGATCTACCAGGACGCGCCGTCAGAGCGCGCCGGCCACAATTGCCGTGGGTGCCCCGTGATGAGTAGCAATACACGCGATATACGTATCGAGCGCTTCGACCTTGAAGGCGCCTGCAGCTGGATGTCCGGCATTTGCGGGCCGCACCGCCTGCAAACCGCGACGCCGGAGCGCATCCGCTTTCACCACAGCGCCAATGTGTTCAAGTCCCGCGCCACGACGCTGGGGATTATCGAATACGGCACCGATGTCACCATCGACATTGAAGACGCCGAGCACTTCAGCAGCTACAGCCTGACCTTGCCACTGGTGGGCGAGCAGGAACTGAGCAAGAACGGCGTACGGCTCAGCTCCAACCGTGACCAGGGCGTGATCATTTCGCCCAACGAACATCAGGTGCTGGAGATCTCGGGCGACTGCCGCAAGTTGCAGGTGGTGATCACCCGTGCGGCGATGAGCGAATCCCTGGAAGGCCTGCTGCAGCGGCCGATTGAAGCGCCGCTGCGCTTCGAGTCGGCGATGGACGCGGTGGACGGCGCTTCCGCGTCGTGGTGGCGCATGGCGCGGTATTTCATCGCCGAGCTGGAGCGCAGCAGCGAGCTGTATGACCAGGTGGCGTTTACCCGGGACCTGGAAAGCTCGCTGATCAAGGGCCTGATCCTGGCCCAGCCGAACAACTATTCCGAAGAACTGCGGGACGTGCTGGGGGTGAAGCTGCCGCACTACTTGATTCGTGCCCGACAGTACATCCACGACAACGCCCGGGAAACGGTGCACCTGGAGGATCTGGAGGCGGCGGCGGGCGTGTCGCGCTTCAAGCTGTTCGATGCCTTCCGCAAATACTTCGCCCTGTCGCCCATGGCCTATCTGAAGAAATACCGCCTGGGTGCCGTGCGCCAGCAAATCCTCGAACATGGCTCCACGCGCACCATCTCCGAAATCGCCCTGGGCTGGGGCTTTACTCATCTGGGGCGATTCTCGGCCGAATACCGCAAGCTGTTCGACGAATCCCCCAGTCAGACCCTGCAACGCAACGACGCCCGGCGTATGCGTGGATGAACACCTTACGCAAAAACAACGGAGATCAACTGTGGGAGCGGGCTTGCTCGCGAATGCGGTGCATCAGCCAACTCATTCGGTGACTGACACTGCGCATTCGCGAGCAAGCCCGCTCCCACATTGGATGTGTGGTGTTCTTTTAAATCAACTCTTCCACCAGTTGCAGGCAATGACTGAGCCCCGGCGACTGGTCATTGATCCGCCGGCTGAGAATGATCGGCGACGTGGCGGTGGCTTCCACCACCGGCGTATAGCCAATGTCTGCGCGGTGCAGCACCTGCACCGAGGCGGGTACCAGGGTCACGCCCATGCCTGCGCCGACCAGACCAATGGCGGTCTGCAATTCGTTGGTCCACTGCGAAACCTTCAGGCTCAAGCCATGGGCATCGAACAGCGCGATCACATGGTCGGCGTAGCTCGGGCGCGGGTTGCCGGGATACAGCACGAAGGGTTCAGCGGCCAATTGCGCCAGGGTGGCCGGGGCGCCCAGCAGGGGATGTCCGGCGGGCAACACCGCCACCAACCGGTCCTCCACCAACACCCGCTGCACAATGGCCGGGTCGTCGATGCGAATCCGCCCGAAGCCTACGTCAATCCGCCCGGCCTTGAGGGCTTCGACCTGTTGCAGCGTGGTCATCTCCGACAGGCCCAACTCCAGCTCCAGGCCATCGTGGCTGCGCAGCCGGCGAATCAACTCCGGCAGCACGCCGTACAGCGTCGACGGCGCAAAACCGATGCCCAGCCAGGTTTTCTGCCCAAGGCCGATGCGCCGGGTGTTGTCACACACCTTGCCCAGTTGCTCCAGCAGCACATTGGCGTGCTCATAGAAAAACCGCCCGGCTTCGGTCAGGCGCAACGGGCGCCCACGCTCCAGCAGGACCACACCCAGTTCGTCCTCCAGTTGCTGGATCTGCCGGCTCAGCGGCGGCTGGGCAATGTGCAGGCGTTCGGCGGCGCGGGTGAAGTTGAGGGTTTCCCCCAGCACCTGGAAGTAACGCAGATGGCGCAGTTCCATAAGGACTCCATTCATACCTTAAGGGTATTGTTCGAGACTCATTCTATATTGGAAGCCAGCAGAGATCCGGAACAGAATCAGGCCAAATCTATAAAGAACCCAACGGGTATTGCCATGCCGATTTGCGCCATCGAGTCGATCGAGACCATCATCGTCGATCTCCCTACCATCCGCCCGCACAAACTGGCGATGCACACGATGCAGAACCAGACCCTGGTGATCATCCGCGTGCGCTGCGCCGACGGTATCGAAGGCATTGGTGAATCCACCACCATCGGCGGCCTGAGCTACGGCAATGAAAGCCCCGACAGCATCAAGATCAACATCGACCGGCACTTCGCGCCGCTGCTGCTCGGCCAGGACGCGAGCAACATCAATGCCGCCATGTTGCGCCTGGAGCGCAGCATCCGGGGCAACACCTTTGCCAAGTCGGGTATCGAAAGCGCCTTGCTCGATGCCCTCGGCAAACGCCTGAACCTGCCGGTCAGCGAATTGCTCGGCGGCCGTGTGCGGGACGCCTTGCCGGTGGCCTGGACCCTGGCCAGCGGCAACACCGAAAAAGACATCGCCGAGGCCGAGAAGATGCTCGACCTGCGCCGGCACCGCATTTTCAAATTGAAGATCGGCGCCGGTGAAGTCAGCCAGGACCTGGCCCACGTCATCGCGATCAAAAAAGCCCTGGGCGACCGCGCCAGTGTGCGGGTCGACGTCAACCAGGCCTGGGACGAAGCCGTGGCCCTGCGCGCCTGCAAGGTGCTGGGGGACAACGGCATCGACCTGATCGAACAACCGATCTCGCGCAACAACCGCGGCGGCATGGTGCGGCTCAACCTGTCGAGCCCGGCGCCGATCATGGCCGACGAATCCATCGAATGCGTGGAAGATGCCTTCAACCTGGCCCGCGAAGGCGCGGCCTCGGTGTTCGCCCTGAAGATCGCCAAAAACGGCGGGCCGCGTGCGGTATTGCGCACCGCAGCGATTGCCGAGGCGGCGGGTATCGGCCTGTACGGCGGCACCATGCTTGAAGGCGGTATCGGCACCCTGGCCTCGGCCCATGCCTTTCTCACCTTGAACAAACTGGCGTGGGACACCGAGCTGTTCGGCCCGCTGCTGCTCACCGAAGACATCCTCGCCGAGCCGCTGGTGTACCGCGATTTCCACCTGCATGTCTCCACCGCTCCGGGCCTGGGCCTGGCCATCGATGAAGAGCGCCTGGCGTTCTTCCGTCGCGATAACTAACAAGAGGACACCTGCGATGTTGTTCCACGTAAAAATGACCGTGAACCTGCCAGTCGACATGAACCCCGAGCGCGCTGCCGGCCTCAAGGCTGAAGAAAAAGCCTTCTCCCAGCGGCTGCAGGAGCAAGGCAAATGGCGCCACCTGTGGCGCATCGCCGGGCTGTACGCCAACTACAGCGTGTTCGATGTCGACAGCGTGCAGGAACTGCATGACCTGCTGATGCAACTGCCGCTTTATCCTTACATGGCCATCGAAGTGAATGCCCTGTGCCGGCATCCATCGTCGATCCGTGAGGATGATCGCTGAGTCTGTTTTTTCACCTAATAATTACAAGATGAGGATTGCACCATGACCATCCGACTTTCCCAGACTGCTCACGCCCAACAGTTTCTCGAAGAAGCCAGCGGCAACCTTAACGACGGCGGCAACCCACGGGCCAAGGCGCTGATCTACCGGATCCTGCGGGACACGGTGAACATCATCGAAGACCTGGAAGTGACCCCGGAAGAGTTCTGGAAGGCGGTCAACTACCTCAACGAACTGGGCAAGAACCAAGAAGCCGGCTTGCTCGCGGCAGGGTTGGGCCTGGAGCATTACCTGGACATGCTGATGGACGCGGCGGACGAGGAAGCCGGCAAATCCGGCGGCACCCCGCGCACCATCGAAGGCCCGCTGTATGTGGCCGGTGCGCCGCTGTCCAAGTTCGAGGCGCGGCTGGACGACGGCCAGGACCCGGGCGTGCCGCTGTTCATGCAGGGCCAGGTGCGCGACACCAATGGCAAGCCGTTGGCGGGGGCGATTGTCGATGTATGGCAGGCCAATACCGGTGGTACGTATTCGTGGTTTGACAGCACACAGTCGGAGTTCAACCTGCGTCGGCGAATCGAGACCGATGCTCAGGGCAACTACCGTTTTCGCAGCATCGTGCCGTCGGGGTATGGCTGCCCGCCGACCGGCCCGACCCAGCAGTTGCTGGACCAGTTGGGGCGCCATGGCCAGCGGCCGGCGCATATCCACTTCTTCATCTCGGCGCCGGGCCATCGGCACCTGACCACCCAGATCAACCTGTCGGATGACCCGTACCTGCATGATGATTTTGCCTATGCGACGCGGGATGAGTTGATCGCCGAAATTCGCTTCAGCGAGGACGCAAACCTGGCGAAGGAATTTGGTGTGGAAGGGCAGTTTGCGCAGATTGATTTTGACTTCGAGTTGCAACCTGCAGTTGCGCCTGTCGAACAGAAACGTATGCAACGAGTTCGCGCGCTCGAAGACTGAACGCGGTAAAAAAATGTGGGAGCGGGCTTGCTCGCGAATGCGGTGGATCAGTCAATATTTCCGGTGACTGACACTCCGCCTTCGCGAGCAAGCCCGCTCCCACATTGGCGCTGTATCGTTTGGCCTATTTGCGAACAACCAGATCGAGCAGATCATCCCGATCCTTGATCTTCTGCAGCACGATCTCCGAGCGAATATCCATCACCCCCGCCGTGCGGTTCAGGTGGTTCACGATAAAGTCAGAAAAATGCTTGAGGTTGCGCGCCTGCACCCGCAGCACATAATTGCTCGCCCCGGTAATCACGTACGCACTGGCCACCTCCGGCCACCCTTGCACCTTCTTGATAAACGTCTCGTGCCAATCCTCCACATCCTGGCGTAACGACAGGTGGACGATGGCCTCCAGCTCGATCCCCAGCTGCTCGGCGTTCAACACCGCCCGATAACCACTGATGATTCCCTCGCTTTCCAGCAGGCGCAAACGCCGCAGGCAGGCCGACGGCGACAGGGCGACTTTCTCCGCCAGTTCCTGGTTACTGATACGGCCATCCTGTTGCAGGAAATGCAGAAGGCGCAGGTCGGTGGCGTCGAGAATCATGGTTAGAATAAATCCGCGTGTTTGGGGGTTAAATTCGAATTTCCTACAGCTTAATTAGCCTGTTGCCCACCACTTTGCACGAAAATTCTCTAAAGCTTCGTTCATTATTTGGCTCATTGTTACTACAACAACAGGACTGACCATGACCACCCGCACCCATTGCCTGACCCTCGACGCCCAGGATCCGCTGGCGCCATTGCGCAACCAATTCGCCTTGCCGGCCGGGGTCATCTACCTCGACGGCAACTCCCTCGGTGCGCGCCCGGTAGCGGCACTGGAACGGGCGCAAGCGGTGATCGCCGAGGAGTGGGGCAATGGGCTGATTCGCAGTTGGAACAGTGCCGGCTGGGCCGACCTGTCCCAGCGCCTGGGCAATCGCCTGGCACCGCTGATCGGTGCCCGCGACGGTGAAGTGGTGATCACCGATACCACCTCCATCAACCTGTTCAAAGTGCTCAGCGCCGCGCTGACCGTGCAACGCGAACGCGCGCCAAGCCGCAAGGTGATCGTCAGCGAAGCGAGCAATTTCCCCACCGACCTGTACATCGCCGAAGGCCTCACCGAACTGCTGCAACAGGGCTACTCCCTGCGCCTGGTCAACAGCCCGGACGAACTGCCGAAAGCCATCGACCAGGACACGGCCGTGGTGATGCTCACCCACGTCAACTACAAGACCGGCTACATGTACGACATGCAGGCCCAGACTGCCTTGAGCCATGAATGTGGCGCGCTGGCAATCTGGGACCTGGCGCATTCGGCGGGCGCGGTGCCGATCGACCTGCATCAGGCCGGTGCCGATTATGCGATTGGTTGCACTTACAAATACCTCAATGGCGGGCCCGGCTCCCAGGCGTTTGTGTGGGTCAACCCGGCGCTGGTGGATGTGGTTACGCAGCCGCTGTCGGGCTGGTTCGGGCATACCCGACAGTTCGCCATGGAATCGCGTTATGCCCCGAGCCAGGGCATTGCCCGCTACCTGTGCGGCACCCAGCCGATTACCTCGCTGGCGATGGTGGAGTGTGGCCTGGATATTTTCGCCCAGACCGATATGGCCAGCTTGCGCTCTAAATCCCTGGCGTTGACCGACCTGTTTATCGAGTTGGTGGAAAGCCGTTGCGCCGCCCACGACCTGACCCTGATCACCCCGCGTGAGCATGCCCGACGGGGTAGCCACGTCAGCTTCGAACACCCGGAAGGCTACGCGGTTATCCAGGCCTTGATCGCTCGTGGCGTGATTGGTGATTATCGTGAGCCGCGCATCATGCGGTTCGGGTTTACCCCGCTGTACACCAGCTTTGCTGAAGTGTGGGATGCGGTGGAAATCCTGGGTGAGATTCTCGATCAGAGAACCTGGGACCAGCCGCAGTTCAAGGTTCGCCACAGCGTCACCTGAGTAAACGCAGAGCAAAAAATGTGGGAGCGGGCTTGCTCGCGAATGCGGTCTATCAGTCTCTGATGTATTGACTGGCACACCGCATTCGCGAGCAAGCCCGCTCCCACAGGGAACAGTGTTTCAACCAGAAAGCAGTGCAATCACAATAATAAAGGGGCACGCCACGTGACCACGCCAGACCAAGGCTTTGCCGAAATCACCAATCGCGAACTGGGCCTCAGGCGCCAGCTCACTTCCGGCCAGATGAGCATGATCGCCATCGGTGGCGCCATCGGCACCGGGCTGTTCATGGGCAGCGCCTACGCCATCGGCTATGCCGGGCCCAGCGTGCTGGTCAGCTATGCCATCGGTGCGCTGATCACTTTGCTGTTGATGGGCTGCCTGGCGGAGATGACCGTGGCGCATTCCACCTCGGGCTCCTTCGGCGCGTATGCCGAATTTTACGTCAGCCCGCTGGCCGGTTTCCTGGTGCGTTATGCGTACTGGGCGGCGATTGTGCTGGCGGTGGGCGCCGAGGTCACGGCGGTGGCGATGTACATGAAGTACTGGTTTGCCAACGTGCCGGAATGGGTGTGGATCGTCTCGTTTTCCAGCGTGCTGATCGTACTCAACGCCATCAGCGTCAAGACCTTCGGCAACTTCGAGTACTGGTTTTCCACGATCAAGATCAGCGCGATTGTCGGCTTCATCATCCTCGCGGTGTACGTGGTGTTCGGCTCCGGCAACCCGGATTACGGTGTGCAGAACTACACGGCCCACGGCGGCTTTTTCCCGAACGGGTTGAGCGGCATGTGGATCGCGGTGATCGTCTCGATCTTCAGTTACCTGAGCGTGGAAATGATCGCGGTGGCCGCCGGTGAAGCGGCCGACCCGGAGCAGGCGGTGAAAAAAGCCTTCCGCGCGACCATCGTGCGGCTGGTGGTGTTCTACCTGCTGACCCTGGCGCTGATGTTGGCCATCGTGCCGTGGAACCAGGCCGGCCACGCCCAGAGCCCGTTCGTCACGGTGATGCAGACCATCGGCATTCCCGGCGCCACCGGGGTGATGAACTTCGTGATCCTGATCGCTGCGCTGTCGGCGATGAACAGCCAGCTCTACATCACCACCCGCATGATGTTCAGCCTGTCCCGCGCCGGTTTTGCGCCCAAGTCCATGGGCGCCTTGAGCAAGAGCGGGATCCCGTTGAACGCCTTGTTGCTGTCCAGCTCGGGCATTGCCCTGGCGACCCTGCTGAACGTGGTGTACCCGGAAAGCTCGTTCACCCTGATGATGGCGATCTCGATGTTTGGCGCGATCTTCACCTGGTTCATGATCTTCCTCACGCACCTGTTTTTCCGCCGCTACCGCAAGCGTCACGGCGGGGCGAAGCTGTCGTTCCAGCTGGCGCTGTTTCCCTACAGCACGCTGCTGGGCCTGGTGCTGATGGGCGCGGTGATGATCACCACGTTCTTCACCGATGCGTTCAAGATGACGCTGGTGTTCGGGGTGCCGTTCCTGCTGATTCTGTCGCTGGTGTACTACGTATTCTTCCGCAAGGGTCGCCAAAACCTTGTAGGAGCGAGCTTGCTCGCGAAAAACCCGAGGGCGCCGGGTTAAATCAGAAAGCCCGCGTTATCGTTGACGTGCTTCGCGAGCAAGCTCGCTCCTACAGGGGGAGAGGGCGTTTAGCAGTTGGGCGGCGTAACCGGGCAATTGCTCGAACTCGCGGGCGCATAACAGCAGTTTGCGGCAGGCCCAATCCTCGCTCAGGGGTTGGGCCTTGAAGCGCCGCTCCAACGGCCAGCGTTCCAGCGCGGCCAGGGGCACGATCCCCAGCCCGGCGCCCCGGGCGACCATGCGAATCAGCCCGTCAAACCCATCAGCGCGGATGCGTGTCTGCAAGCGAAAGCCTGCGTGCAATGCCTGTTCCTCCAGGTACACCGCCAGCGCGCTGTCGGCGGCCAGGCCCACGTAGTCGTGCTGCAAGCTGTCGATAAAACTCACGGTGCGCCCGGCCAGCGGGTGATCCAGCGGCATGATCAGCACCAGCGGGTCGTCGCGAAAGGGCAGGGTTTGCAGGCCGTGGGTGTCTACCGCATCGGAAATGATCCCCAGGTCTGCCGCGCCCTGGCGCAAGGCGTGGGTGATGCGCAGGCTTGGCAGTTCCTGCAGGTCGATGTCGAGGTTGGGGTGCTCGTGCAGAAAGTCCGCCAACAGTTCCGGCAGGTACTCGCTCAGGGCGGTGGTGTTGCACAGCAGGCGCACTTGGCCCTTGACGCCGTTGGCGTATTCCGCGAGGTCTTGCTGCAGGTGATCGGCTTGCTGCAACAGCAGGCGGGCGTGACGGGCGAGGGCTTTACCCGCAGCAGTCGGGGTGACGCCACGGCGGCCACGTTCAAGAAACTCGATGCCCAGGGAGGCTTCCATCGCCCGGATCCGCGCACTCGCCGCCGCCAGGGACAAATGGCTGCGGCTGGCGCCGGCGGTGATATTGCCGGTGTCGAGGATGTGCAGGTACAGGCGCAGGTCGATCAGGTCAAAGTGCATGGGCTGGGGATCTCAGTGTCTGGACGGGCCTCTTCGCGAGCAAGCCCGCTCCCACATTTTGAAAGGGTTCACAGATCTAAATGTGGGAGCGGGCTTGCTCGCGAAGAGGTCATCTGCCTCATGCAAAACAAGAGGCTGCCTCAGTATATGGCGAATTTTCAGACATCACCCAAACCTGCAAAATCGACCCATGAATACCTTACTCGCGTTCTACCAAAACCTCGGCCCGGCCCTGACATTGCTGGTGATCGGCACCTTCCTGCTGGCCGGTACGGTCAAGGGCGTCATCGGCCTGGGCCTGCCCACCGTCGCCATGGGCATGCTCGGCCTGGCTATGTTGCCGGCGCAGGCTGCGGCGTTGCTGATCATCCCGTCCACCGTCACCAACCTCTGGCAACTGGCCTTCGGCGGTCACCTGAGCGCGTTGATCAAACGCCTGTGGCCGATGCTCCTGCTGATTTTCCTCGGCACCGGGCTGGGCTCGGTGTGGCTGGGCATGGATGGCGGGCATTGGGTGGTGCGGGCGTTGGGCGGCGCGCTGCTGGTGTATGCCTTGAGCGGGCTGTTGCTGCCGACGTTCAAGGTAAGCCCGGCCACCGAGCGTTGGCTGGGCCCGCTGTGCGGCGTGCTGACCGGGGTCATCACCTCGGCCACTGGGGTGTTCGTGATACCGGCGGTGCCGTATCTGCAAGCGTTGGGCTTGAACCGCGATCAGCTGGTGCAAGCGTTGGGGCTGTCGTTCACCGTGTCGACCCTGGCGCTGGCAGCCGGGCTGTTCTGGCGTGGCAGCCTGGGCGGCGGTGAATTGAACGCCTCGTTGTTGGCGCTGGTTCCCGCGCTGCTCGGGATGTGGCTGGGCCAGGCCCTGCGCCAGCGCATCAGTGCCGTGCTGTTCAAGCGGGTGTTCTTTATCGGCATGGCCGCGCTGGGAGGTCATTTGCTGATCAGTGGTTAACAATATGCCGTTGATTCGTGCGCCTTGGTCAAATGTATTTTGCCGCCGGGACGCTTATTCCAAAGGACAGACCTCGTTACCCTGCCTTCAGACATTTTTAATCTTTAGGCACCCCCCTATGAAAAAAGTACTCCTGCTCAACGGCGGTAAGAAATTCGCCCATTCCGACGGTCGCTACAACAGCACCCTGCATGAAGCCGCCCTGGCGGTACTGGACCGTGGCGGCATCGACGTCAAGGAAACCCACATCGACGCCGGCTACGACGTGGCCGAAGAAGTCGCCAAATTCCTCTGGGCCGACGTGATCATCTACCAGATGCCCGGCTGGTGGATGGGCGCTCCGTGGATCGTCAAGAAGTACATCGATGAAGTCTTCACCGAAGGCCACGGCAGCCTGTACGCCAGCGACGGCCGCACCCGCTCCGACTCGTCGCAGAAATACGGCAGCGGCGGCCTGATCCAGGGCAAGCAATACATGCTGTCCCTGACCTGGAACGCTCCTCAGCAAGCGTTCGACGACCCCACCGACTTCTTCGAAGCCAAGGGCGTGGACGCGGTGTATTTCCCGTTCCACAAGGCCAACGAGTTCCTCGGCATGACCGGCCTGCCGACCTTCCTGTGCGTGGACGTGATGAAACGCCCGGCCATCGAAGCCGACGTGGCGCGTTATGAACAGCATCTGGCACAGGTGTTTAACCTGAGTCTGTAATGCGGCTAGTATCCGTGCAGCCGCTATAAAGAGGATTCACGTTGAAAGCCCGATCCGATGAGCTACAGATCTTCGTCTGCGTGATTGAATGCGGGTCGATTTCCGCCGCAGCCGAGCAGGTCGGGCAGACGCCGTCGGCGGTCAGCCGCACCTTGTCGCGCCTGGAAGCCAAGCTCGACACCACCCTGATCAATCGCACCACCCGGCGCATGGACCTGACCGAAGAGGGCAAGTATTTCTTCGAGCGGGCCAAGGTGATCCTCGAGCAGATGGACGACCTGGAAGAACGCCTGTCGTCGCGCCAGCAAACCCCGTCGGGGCGCCTGCGGATCAACGCGGCGTCGCCGTTCATGCTGCATGCGATCGTGCCGTACATCGCCGAGTTTCGTGGCCTGTACCCGGATATCCAGCTGGAACTGAACAGCAACGACCTGATCATCGACCTGCTGGAGCAGAGCACCGACATCGCGATTCGCATCGGTGCCCTGGCCGACTCGACGTTGCACGCCCGCTCACTGGGTTGCAGCCCGCTGCATATCCTCGCCAGCCCGGCGTACCTGGAACAGCACGGCACGCCCACTACCGTTGCCGAACTGGCTGAACACACTTTGCTCGGCTTCACCCAGACCGAAACCCTCAACCACTGGCCGTTGCGCCATGTGCACGGCGATCGCTGGCAAATCCAGCCCGGTGTCGCCGCTTCCAGCGGTGAAACCTTGCGCCAGCTGGCGCTGGAAGGGCAGGGCATCACCTGTTTATCGGACTTCATGACCGCCCAGGACATCAAGACCGGACGCCTGATACCGGTGCTGGCCGAGTTCAACAGCGGCTATCGTCAACCGATCAACGCGGTGTACTACCGCAACTCGCAATTGGCCTTGCGCATCCAGTGCTTCCTGGACTTTATCCAGGGCAAGCTGGCCAGCTACGCCAGCTGATTCGTGACCTCTGCGCAAGATTGAATTGGGCAATACGGACTTATTCGGAATGGATAGGTCCGCAATACTGAGTCCATCAATTACTCACGCAGGGAGACACCTCCATGAACGTATTCATCACCGGCGCTGCCGGTTTTATCGGCGGTTCCATCGCCACTGGCCTGGTCAAGGCCGGCCATAACGTCACCGGCCTGGTGCGCAGCACCGAACAGGCTGCGGAAATGACGGCACTGGGCATCACGCCGGTAATCGGTACGCTGGATGACAGCGCGCTGTTGACCGAGCAGGCGAAGAAAGCTGACGCGGTGATCAACGCCGCCAGCAGCGACCATCGCGGCGCCGTGGAAACCTTGCTGGCCGCGCTGCGCGGTTCCAACAAAACCTTCCTGCACACCAGCGGTTCGAGCATCGTTGGCGATGCGTCGGGCGGTAAGTCCAGCGATGTCATCTACTTTGAAGACAACCTGCCGGCGCCGACTGTCGACAAGGCTGCTCGCGTGGCCATCGACAACCTGATCCTGGCTGCAGCCAAAGATGGCGTGAACTCGGCAGTGATCTGCAACACCCTGATCTACGGTCACAGCCTGGGCGTCAAGCGCGACAGCGTGCAGTTGCCACGCTTGCTCAAGCAGGCACGCAAAAGCGGTGTAGTGCGGCATGTAGGCACCGGGCAGAACATCTGGTCCAACGTGCACATTGAAGACGTGGTTGCGTTGTACCTGCTGGCCCTGGAAAAGAATGTGCCGGGCACTTTCTACTTTGTGGAGAGTGGCGAAGCGGCGTTTGTCGACATGACCACCGCGATTGCCGAAGCGCTGAAGCTGGGTAAACCACAGGATTGGCCATTGGCGGATGCCGAGGCCGAGTGGGGTTATGAAATGGCCAACTATGGCCTGGGCTCCAACAGCCGGGTGCGCGGCAAGCATGCGCGGGAATTGCTGGGGTGGGCGCCGAAGCGGACCTCCGTAGTGGAGTGGATTCGCAACGAGATGGTTTGATGTTCGCTTGAGACCGAGGCGAGCCCTTCGCGAGCAAGCCCGCTCCCACATTTGCCCGAGTTCCAACTTTGGAATGCGGTCAAATGTGGGAGCGGGCTTGCTCGCGAAAGGGGCGACTCGGTCCAACGGTCTTACCCAACACTAGCCCCACCCCGCCCAATTCCGTACCATCCCCAGCCTTATCCCCCGCAACTCCCCGGTACTTCAATGAACCTCACCCGTCTGCGCGCCGACGCCCTGGCCGGACTCACCACGTCTTTTGCCTTGCTGCCCGAATGCATCGCCTTTGCCCTGGTGGCTCATCTCAACCCGCTGATGGGCCTTTACGGCGCATTCATCATCTGCACCCTCACCGCGCTGTTCGGCGGCCGGCCTGGCATGGTCTCCGGGGCCGCCGGCTCGATGGCGGTGGTGATCGTCGCGCTGGTGGTGCAGCACGGCGTGCAGTATCTGTTGGCCACGGTATTACTGGGCGGGTTGATCATGGTCGCCTTCGGCCTGTTGCGCCTGGGCAAGCTGGTGCGCATGGTGCCGCACCCGGTGATGCTCGGGTTCGTCAACGGCCTGGCGATCATCATTGCCTTGGCGCAGCTGGAGCATTTCAAAAGCGGTGACACCTGGCTCAGCGGCACGCCGCTGTACGTAATGACCGGGCTGGTCGCGGCAACCATGGCCACCGTCTACCTGCTGCCGCGCCTGACCCGCGCGGTACCGCCAGCCCTGGTGGCGATCCTCGGCGTGGGCCTGGCGGTATACCTGCTCGGCCTGCCGACCCGCACCCTGGGCGACATGGCCCACATCGCCGGCGGCCTGCCGACCTTCGCGCTGCCGCAGATCCCCTGGACCCTCGAAACCCTGCACATCATCGCGCCCTACGCGATCCTGATGGCCATGGTCGGCCTGCTGGAAACCCTGCTGACCCTCAACCTCACCGACGAAATCACCGAAACCCGCGGCTACCCGGACCGCGAAAGCGTGGCCTTGGGTGCCGCCAACATGGTCTCGGGCCTGTTCGGCGGCATGGGCGGCTGCGCGATGATCGGACAAACCGTGATCAACCTCAGCTCCGGCGGGCGCGGGCGCTTCTCCGGGGTATTTGCCGGGGTGATGATCCTGTTGTTCATTCTGTTTCTGTCACCGCTGATCGAGCGCATTCCGCTGGCGGCGCTGGTGGGGGTGATGTTTGTGGTGTCCCAGCAGACCTTTGCCTGGGCGTCCCTGCGGGTGATCAACAAGGTGCCGCTCAACGACGTGCTGGTGATCATGGCGGTGACGGTGATTACCGTGTTCACCGACCTGGCGACGGCGGTGCTGTGCGGGATTGTGATTGCGGCGCTGAACTTCGCCTGGCAGCAGGCGCGCGAGCTGTACGCGGATGAGCACATGGAAGCGGACGGCAGCAAACTCTATCGGGTGCACGGCACGCTGTTTTTTGCCTCGACCACGCCGTTTTTGAATCGCTTCGATCCGGCCAACGACCCGGCCCAGGTGACGCTGGATTGCCGTCACTTGAGCTTCGTCGACTATTCGGCGATTGCCGCGTTGATGACCTTGCGGGAGCGCTACGCCAAGGCCGGCAAGCATTTGCGGGTGCTGCACCTGTCCGAGCGCTGCCGCAAACTGCTCAAGCGGGCACGGGTGCAGCACGACTGACCGTTGTTGAAGCGCGATGATCGTTCCCACGCTCTGCGTGGGAACGCCGCTTTGGACGCTCCGCGTCCGCTCTTAAAATCGTGACGCGGAGCGTCACAGGATGCATTCCCACGCAGAGCGTGGGAACGATCATGGTCCGACCAGGTTTTCCAGTTCCTGGGCGCGGGTCTGGGTCATGTCCAGCACGCAGCCGGAGCCGTTGACCTGATCAATGGTGCCGCCGGTGGCCGAGCCGATGAAGCCGCAATTGGCATCGCGAAACTTGAGCCACTGGCGTTGTACGTCCTGCAATTGCTGCTTGCGGTTGCCTTCCATCGCGGTCATCGCGGTTTTGTAGGCGGTATTCAGGCGCGCGTCCTGCACCTTGGTTTCCTTGGCGTTGCAATCGACCATGTCGGCGGTGGTGTTGGCGCCGTCCATGCATTTTTTCAGTGCCGGGTTCTCATCGGCCGAGGCCGTGCCGCACAAGGCCAGCAACAGTGCGCCGGCGGCGAAAGGAACAAGCAGGTGGTTACGATTCATTCTGGGTTTTCCTGGTCATGAGTCGGTGTGCAGTCTAAGACTCGGCCTGCGCAGTTGAGTTTCCAGCCCCGGCGATCTTCATGTAAGAACGCCTCCCGAATTTTCATCCACTGACCCCGGGCATATCCCTGCGCGACAGCGCTTGTCTGTGGGCGAAAATTACTTTCATAAAAATTGAAAATGCACCTCGGTAATGATTTATGACTTTCACAACCTATTCGACGTGACCCTTTCCGAGGAGTACCGCATGGCCGCATCACCGGGGTATTGGCTGTTGATCTACGCCGCCATCGCCATCATTGCATTGATCGTATTGATCGCGCGTTACCGGCTCAACCCGTTTATCGTCATCACCCTGGTGTCCATCGGCCTGGCTTTGTTGGCCGGAATGCCGGCGGACACGATCATGGGCTCCTACGAGGCGGGCGTCGGCAAGACGCTGGGGCATATTGCGCTGGTGGTCGCGCTGGGCACCATGCTCGGCAAGATGATGGCCGAGTCCGGTGGCGCCGAGCAGGTGGCGCGCACGCTGATCAACCGGTTCGGCGAGCGTAACGCGCACTGGGCAATGGTGTGTATCGCGTTCCTGGTGGGGCTGCCGCTGTTTTTCGAGGTCGGTTTTGTGTTGCTGGTGCCGATCGCGTTTACCGTGGCGCGGCGGGTGGGCGTGTCGATCCTGATGGTCGGCCTGCCGATGGTGGCCGGCTTGTCGGTGGTGCATGCGCTGGTGCCGCCGCATCCGGCGGCGATGATGGCGGTGCTGGCGTATAACGCGTCGGTCGGGCAGACGGTGCTGTATGCGATTTTGATTGGCATACCCACCGCGATCATTGCCGGCCCGCTGTACGCCAAGTTCATCGTGCCGCACATTCACCTGCCGGCGGAAAACCCGCTGGAACGCCAGTTCATCGACCGCGAGCCGCGCACCCGCCTGCCGAGTTTCGCCCTGACCATGGGCACCATCCTGTTACCGGTGGTGCTGATGATGATCGGCGGCTGGGCCAACCTGATTTCCACACCGGGCACCGCCTTTAACCAGTTCCTGTTGTTTATCGGTAACTCGGTGATTGCGCTGCTGGTGGCGACCTTGGTGAGCTTCTGGACCCTCGGCCTGGCCCAGGGCTTCAACCGCGAGTCGATCCTCAAGTTCACCAACGAATGCCTGGCACCGACCGCCAGCATCACCTTGCTGGTGGGCGCGGGCGGTGGTTTGAACCGGATTCTGGTGGACGCCGGGGTCACCAATGAAATCCTCGGCCTGGCCCACGCCTTCAACCTGTCGCCCCTGGTGATGGGCTGGCTGTTCGCCGCGCTGATGCGCATCGCCACCGGCTCGGCCACCGTGGCCATGACCACGGCCTCAGGCGTGGTTGCACCGGTTGCGATGGGCCTGGGTTATCCCCACCCGGAATTGCTGGTGCTGGCCACCGGCGCGGGTTCGGTAATCTTTTCCCACGTAAACGACGGCGGCTTCTGGCTGATCAAGGAATACTTCAATATGACGGTGATCCAGACCTTCAAGACCTGGACCGTGCTGGAGACCCTGATTTCGGTGGTCGCCTTCGGTCTGACTTATGGTTTGTCCTGCATCTTGTAACCCGGAGCCGAACCGATGGACATCCTCTACCAGATCCGCGCCCGCCAGGATTCCTTCAGCGCCGGCGAAGGGCGTATCGCCAGGCTGATGCTCGATGATGTCGGCTTTGCAGCGTCCGCCAGCCTGGAAGAATTGTCCCAACGGGCCGAGGTCAGCACCGCCACCTTGTCGCGTTTTGCCCGCAGCGTCGGCTGCCGCGACCTGCGTGACCTGCGCCTGCAACTGGCCCAGGCCAGCGGTGTCGGCAGCCGTTTCCTCGACCCGGCGGGCCTGCCGGAGCAGTCGGCGTTTCACCGGCAGATTCTCAGCGATATCGAGGCGACGTTGCGCCGGCACCTGTCCGGTTTCAACCAGCGCAGTTTTGTCGACGCCGTGAGCCTGCTGGGCAATGCGCGGATGATCCACGCGTTCGGCATGGGCGGTCCGTCGAGCCTGTGCAGCGACGAGTTGCAAGTGCGCCTGGTGCGCCTGGGCTACTCGATCAACGCCTGCCACGACCCGGTGATGATGCGCGTGACCGCCGCCACCCTGGGCCCGGAGCATGCGCTGATCGTCTGCTCGCTGACCGGCATCACCCCGGAGGTATTGGGCGTGGTGGCGCTGGCACGCAACTACGGCGCAAAAATCATCGCCATCACCCTGCCGGATTCACCGCTGGCGCAGTTGGCCGACGTGCTGCTGCCGCTGCAACCGGCCGAAACCAGTTTTATCTACAAGCCAACGGCGGCGCGCTACGGAATGCTGTTGGCCATCGATGTGCTCGCTACCGAGCTGGCCTTGGCCATGCCGGACGACAACCAGGAACGCCTGCGACGGATCAAGCTGGCCCTGGACGATTATCGCGGCGGCCCTGACAGCCTGCCGCTTGGAGATTGAGATGAAGTACCACACGCTGATCCGCCAGGCGCTGATCATTGATGGCAGCAACACCCCCGGCTATGTCGCCGATGTGGCAGTGCACGAGGGCCGTATCGAGAAGATCGGCGACCTGTCCCGGGACAGCGCCGAGCATGAAATCGAGGCTGCCGGGCGCGTATTGGCGCCGGGGTTTATCGACGTGCACACCCACGACGACACGGTGGTGATCCGTCACCCGCAGATGCTGCCCAAGCTGAGCCAGGGCGTGACCACGGTGATTGTCGGCAACTGCGGCATCAGCGCCTCGCCGGTGAGCTTGCAGGCTGATCCGCCGGACCCGATGAACCTGCTGGGCACCGCCGAGGCCTTTGCCTACCCACGGTTCAGCGATTACCGGGCGGCGGTGGAAAACGCCCACCCGGCCGTCAATGTGGCGGCGCTGATCGGCCACACCGCGCTGCGCAGCAACCATATGGACGACCTGCACCGTACCGCCACGCCGGGTGAAATCACCGCGATGCGCGTGCAGTTGCAGGAGAGTCTGGCGGACGGTGCCCTGGGTTTATCCACCGGGCTTGCGTACGCGAGCGCCTTCAACGCCGAGACCGATGAAGTGCTGCAGTTGAGTGAAGAACTGACGGCGTATGGCGCGGTGTACACCACCCATTTGCGCAGCGAATTCGAACCGGTGCTGGAGGCGATGGACGAGGCTTTTCTGATCGGCCGGCATGCCAAGGCGCCGGTGATCATTTCCCACCTCAAGTGCGCGGGCGCCGGTAACTGGGGGCGCAGTCCGCAGTTGTTGGCCTCGCTGGAGCACGCGGCGAAGACCCATCCGGTGGGCTGCGATTGCTACCCGTATGCGGCCAGCTCTTCGACCCTGGACCTCAAGCAAGTCACCGATGCCTTTCGCATCACCATCACCTGGTCTACGCCGCATCCGGAAATGGGCGGGCGGGATCTGCAGGATATCGCCGCCGAGTGGGCGGTGCCGCTGATGGACGCCGCCCGCCGCCTGCAACCCGCCGGGGCGGTGTATTACGGGATGGACGAGACCGACGTGCAGCGCATCCTGGCGCATCCGCTGTCGATGATTGGCTCGGATGGTTTGCCGGAAGATCCGTTTCCTCATCCACGTCTGTGGGGCGCGTTTCCCCGGGTACTGGGGCATTTCAGCCGGGACCTTGGCTTGTTCCCGCTGCACACCGCCGTGCACAAGATGACCGGACTGTCGGCGGCGCGCTTTGGCCTGGCCGGGCGCGGTGAGATCCGTGAAGGGCATTGGGCCGACCTGGTGCTGTTTGATCCGTTGCGGGTGCGGGATGTGGCGGACTTCAAAGAGCCGCAGCGCGCGGCGGAAGGGATTGACGGTGTGTGGGTCAACGGCGTGCTCAGCTACAGCGACGGGCAGGCCAACGGGCAGCGTCCCGGACGATTCCTGGCGCGCAGCGGGGATTTGCGAAAGGGTTTTGCCACTCTATAGTGGCGGCTCTCAAACACGGAGCAATCGCCATGCACTTAGGAAAAGTCACCCCCATCTTGCGCAGTTTCGACGAGGCCAAAACGTTGGAGTTCTACGTCGACTTCCTGGGGTTCAAGGTCGATTGGCAGCACCGGTTTGAAGACAACTTTCCGCTGTACCTGCAGGTGTCGCTGGGGGACTGCGTGCTGCACTTGTCCGAGCACCATGGCGATTGCACGCCAGGTGCGGCGGTGCGGATTCAGGCTCAAGGGTTGGAAGCGTACCAGCAACAATTGCTGGCCAGGAATTACCGCAACGCCAAGCCCGGTATTGAAGACACGCCGTGGGGCAGCCGCGAGATGAGCATCAGCGACCCGTCTGGGAACCGGTTGGTGTTTGTTGAAGAAGTCAGCAGCTGAGGCTGCGCGCAAAAATCGCAGGCAATAAAAAACCGCCTTAGTAGGGCGGTTTTTTATTGCAATCCCAGTTCGCGGCTGGGGTTGCGCCTCACCGGAAGCATTGACCTGCTGACCGGATACTACTGTCGGTTCAGGCATCACGCAAGGCCTGGTGACACTCGGTGTTTTCAGTTCTTTGAGATCTACGCTATTTAAGGACGATTGCAAAAACTGGCAATAAATTCTTGGAGCGTTACCGGTGGATTAGTTCTCCCAGGTCACACCTTTGAGCGGGATGTTGGTTAGTATCGCCCCCGTTCTGTGTATGTCGTTTGTAGGTGGGCTGGGTACGCGCGCGAATTTATGGACCGAACGCCACGGGCTAGTAATCCGTGCCGGATTCATGCGGGAGGAACCAAAGCCCGGCCGCCTCACTGGAAGCATTGACCTGCGTCCGAAGGCTCACGTGTTCCGGTAAGTGCGCTGGAGGTAGGCCCAACTGATGGAGGGCCGAGTATGTCCAAGTTTGCACGACGTACGTGGGACCTCGTAGTGAACTCCCTGCGTGTTTATCACGTGTGGAAATTCCTGCGGGACAGCTTTGATGACCGTTAAGGTCTGAGAAGTGGGCCGCCCCGGTTTCGACCGGGGCGGCTTTTTTGTGCCTGGGATTTACACCCGGAAATGGCTGACCATCTGCTGCAACTGCCCGCCCAAACGCGCCAGTTCCACACTCGACTTGGCCGTCTCGTCACTGGCCGCTGCAGTCTGCTCCGACACGTCCCGCACATTCACGATGCTGCGGCTGATCTCTTCCGCCACGGCACTCTGCTGCTCGGCGGCTGCGGCGATCTGCTGGTTCATCGACTGGATATTCGACACCGTACGGGTGATGTTTTCCAGTGACACACCGGCCTTGCGCGTCAGTTCGACGCTGCTGTCGGTGAGGCTGCGGCTGTTGTTCATCACGGCGGCCACTTGCTGGGTGCCGTTCTGCAAACCGGCCACCAGGCCTTCGATTTCTTCGGTGGATTTCTGGGTGCGCTGGGCCAGGCCGCGCACCTCATCGGCGACCACCGCAAAACCGCGACCGGCTTCACCGGCACGCGCTGCTTCGATGGCGGCGTTGAGCGCCAGCAGGTTGGTCTGCTCGGCCACGGCCTTGATCACGTCCATCACGCTGCCGATCTTGTTGCTCTCTTGTTGCAGGTGCGTCATGGCGTCGGTGGAGCGTGCCACTTCAGCTGCCAGGCGTTCGATCTGGGCGATGGCTTCGGCCACCACCTTGTCACCGGCACGGGCTTCACCGTCGGCGGCCGAGGCAGCCTGGGACGCTTGTTCGGCGTTGCGTGCGACTTCCTGCACGGTGGCAGTCATTTCGTGCATGGCGGTGGCCACTTGATCGGTCTCGATCTTCTGGCTGTTGACCCCGGCACTGGTCTGTTCGGTCACGGCCGACAGCTCTTCGGCGGCGCTGGCGATCTGGGTCACGCCGTCACGGATGCCGCTGATCAGTTCACGCAGGGTGGTGCCCATGCGCTGGATGCCTTGCTGCAACACGCCGAGTTCGTCGCGGCGGGTCACCTGGATGTTGTGGCTCAGGTCGCCGGAAGCGATGCGCTCCACCACGGCGAGGGTCTCGCGCAGTGGGCGGGTGATCTGGCGGGTGATGATCACCGCAGCCACGATGCCCACCAGCAAGGCCAGCAATGTGCTGATCAGTTGCAGGCTGCGGGCCTGGGCGCCTTCGGCGTCGCGGCGTTGCAGCTGGATGTCGTACAGCTTGTCGCTGATGGTGACAATGTCGGTGCCCTGGGTGGTCATTTCTGCCCGGGCCGAGACGATGTTGGCGTTGGCCGCCTTGTAGTTCTGCACCGCGCTGCGATAGGCGCCGAGGGCGGTTTCCAGGGCGGTCAGTGCAGGCTGTTGGCTGGCGCCAAACGCTGCGTGCAGGCCTTTCAGACCGTCGATGGCTTTCTCGATCTGCGCGGCGGCGCGGGCTTCAGTCTCGGCGTTGACGTTGCCGGTGTAGCCGCGCACTTCGTAGCGGGCCAACTGGAACTGTTCCTTGGCGCTGGTCACGGCCTCGAACTGGGCAAAGCGCTCGGTGCTCTCGGGCATCTGGCGCACGCTGGCGTCCAGGGCACTGATCTGCGCATTGGCGATGTCAGCCTTGTCGCCCATGACCTGGCGCGCGGCGTTACCGTTGCGGTAGGCCTCGCGCATTTTGTTCAAGGACTGCTGGTAAGCGGTGATGATCGCTTTTTGCTCATTGAGCAGCTTGAGGTTGTCCGGGCTCTTGAAGCTGTCCAGCAGCTTCTGTTGCTGGGCCACAAAACCGTCGAGGTTGGTCTGCACGTTTTGCGCCACGGCTTCGTCGCCGTTGGCCAACATGTATTGCAGGCGCACGATGCGCAGTTTGGTCAGCGAAGCGTTGAGCTGGGTGATGTCGCTCATCCAGTTGCTGCGGTCGATCAGGCCGCCCAGGCTGGTCCAGCCGGTGAGCGCGAGGATCGAGGTGAGGACCAGTACCAGGCCGAAGCCCAGGCCCAGTTTCATGTTGACGCTGATGTTGCCGAACCAACTATTCATCGCATTCCTCCAGGAACAGATTTGCGGGTACATCCGGTTGCTGGAAGTAGCGACCAGCCGATGGGTAGTCAGGAGGTATCGGCAGCCCTGGCGAGAGCTGAAACGGTTTTTTCGTGAGGGCAGGATTTATGGAACGTGAGCGACGAGCGGTCGCACCGCCCTCATGCAGAGGGCGGTGCGAGGATCAGTGGACTTGGCGCATTCTTTTGCTGGTGGTGATGATGTCGATCAACGCTTCCCTGCTGCTGAAACGGCGGTCATCCAGGTTCCAGCGATTGACGAAGTGCCCCCTGGCATCCTGCTGCAACGCGGTGTGGACCAGTACGCCGTCGCGGTTTTTATGGACCATCTCCAACCCGTCGTCCAGGGTGCGCTGAAGCAGGTAGTCGCCTTTGCGCCGCAGGCGTTGTTCGAGGCTGAGGGGTGGTGCGGGCGTGGCAGGTAGCGGCAATGGCGCACCGGCGACTTCGACGTTTTTCTTGAAGTCGTAGCGCACCAGTGGCCATTGCTGCTCGCGCGGCAGCGCCTGGACGCTGGCGGGCTCACGCACAAAGCCGCTGGCCGAGCCGGGAGGCACATCGTCCAGCAGCAGACTGATGCCGTTGTTGAGCTCGGCAATGCCCGGCACGCCGCGATGGGTATTGGCGTGCGTTTCGCCCACCAGTGCGACCCACTTGTGCGGCCCCTGTTGAAGCTGATCGGCGCGGATCACCTGGGTCGCAAAGTAGTTGAACATTGATGTCCTGGAGGCGGGCATGCCGTCCACCCGCAAGCTGGCGACACAGTCGAGTGCGCGGATCCGCACGTTATGCTTCATCGCCACCTGCACCAGGCTGACAAAACCGTAGGGGCTGTCGGCCGGTACGCCGTGGCCTTTGTCCAATGCGTTGAGGTAGCTCCACAGTTCATCTGGCATAAAGCCCAGGCTGTGGACGATATCCAGGTCGGCCTGATGCAGCTCGGTGGTGAGTTGCTCCATGTAGAGGGTTTTTACTTCGCGCTGGCCTTTCAGGTATTCCATGTGCCGGCTGAGGAAGCCTTTGCTCGACGTACCGGCGTGGGCTTCGCCGACTACCAGGCCATCGGCGGTGTCCAGCAGTTGATCGATAAATTTCGCCTCATCCAGGGCCGGGTCGACCGCAGGCAGTGCTCCCCGCGCAGGCGGTGTGTGTTCGGTAAAAAACGCCTGGGCCTGATCCTGAAGTTTTTTGCGGGTCTGGTCGAAGGTGGTTTGCGCTGCGCGACGGCTGCTGGCGGTCTCCCTGTAGGCGGTGGCGAAGAGCGCTTCACGCGTGCCTATCGGCAAGGTGATTTCCTCGCTGATCAGGCCCAGGTGTTCATGGGGCAGGTCAAAGGTGCTGAAGTGGCGCGGCGCCTCAACAGGCAGAGGGCGCGTTGGCCGTAGCGCGTGTGAGCGCTCCACCGAGGGGCCCGGGTGCGGCGCCGGTTGGCGTGCCGTGTGCAACGACAGCTTCAGGTCGCCCTTGGCCAGGGCATCGCCGGGAATGCCGCCGGCCACATCCGCGATGACTCGGGTGGGTTGGTCGAAGGCGTCGTCGACCCGCAGGGCAATGCTCTTTTGCAGGTCGGCCAGGCCCGGCGTGCCGCGATAGGTACTCATGCGTTTTTGATCAACCAACGCTATCCAGCGCTCGCCCGGTTTTTTCGCCTGGTCATCGTTGATGAGGGTGTGGGAGTAAAAGTTGGTCAGCCGGTTGGCGCGAATCGGGGCCGGGCGTGAATCAAACAGGCACAGGGTGTTTTCCAGGTCGTAGGAGCTTGAGGCGTTCAACGGCCGAACCTCAATCCCGTGCTGTTGCGCGGTGTTTACCAGCATCCAGTGGCCGTGCAACCCGTCGGGGTCGCGGTAATTTTCCTTGTCGATGGATTTGAGCTGGCCCTCGGCCCGTTTCGAGAAACCACTGGAAAACCGTGAGTGGGTTTTCAAGTGATGAATGTCGCGCCACAGCGGCTCGATATAGAGAACCGTCACGTTCAGTTCGCGCAGGTACTGCATGTTTTCGATCAGCACCTGTTTAGCCGCGGTGGAAAACGGTGCCTCGCCTACCACCAGGTTGTGCGCGTCATCGATCAGCAGCTTGAGCAAGTCACGCAGGGCAATGTCTGGCGCCGGGTTCAGGGTTTCGGCCCGGGGAACCACGGCGGGCAACCGTGCAAAAAACGCGTCGGCGTCATCCGTCAGGGCCCTGACATTGTCCAGGTGCTGTTTGAGTGCCGGGGCGAGTTGCCGACGCGAGATCCAGATGCTGTGGGTATTGAGGTCTCGATCCAGGTAGGCGATTTGCAGGAACAGCGCCGACCGGTCCTCGGGGGCGATGACAGCCGATACGTCGCGACGAAACTTTTCCGACAATTCATAGGGCTGGCCGAGCCTTTCAGGGCCAGGCATGCCACCGATGACACCGGAGCGCTGCCACTGGCCGTCCACCGTCTGGTTCACCAGCTTGCCGGTGGAGCGCAATTGCCCGCTGGTGTTGTCGTAGCGAAACAACAGGAATCGCCCCAGGCTGTCCGGGGTGTGCGAGGCCCACAGGCTGTCGCCGGCAAACAGCACGGGCTGCATGCCCTGGGGCAATGGGGGTTGCGGTTGCAGTTGCTTGATCAAGCTCATGGCCTGTTGGTCCTTGGTCACCCGGGCAATATGGCGCAACGGCGGACGGGCGAGCTTGACGGGGGCGAACAGCAGGGGCCGCAGGTCGGTCAACAACGTCCCGCCGGCATTGAGCAGCGCACCCAGATAGTGTCCCAGCGCGGCGGCGGTGTCGTTGCGGCTGTAGGCATGCAGGGCGAGCATCGAATCCTTGAACACCAGCAAGCCGCCCAAGGCCAGGCTCAGTGCCGGGAAGGGCGCGGTCAGCACGGCAATGGTGATTTCGCCGATCACGCTGACCAGCTCCATGATCATCTGCAAGCGCCCGGTGGTGGTGCTTTTGACTTCGTCGATACGGTGACGCAGCTTTTTGTCGTAGGTGTGGTAATGCAGGTTCTTGAGCGGCAGTGCGGTGCGAGGCACTTCGTCGAACACCGGCTTGGAATACAGCCCCTTGAGCTGTGCCGGCAGGCCGGCCACCAACGCATGCAACCTCGGCTCGAACGCCGCGCGCTCAACGCTGGCGACCCGGCTGATGTAGTAGGTGTCCATGCCTTCAAGGTTTTTCAGGCGTTCGTTGAATTCCCGTTGCGGCCTGAAGGCGATGCCATCCGGTGCGTGCGGGGTGTAGAGCAGGGGCAGGTCGTTGGCGTGGTGGAACAGGTAGCAGCCATCGATCACTTGCCCGCTGATGTGCAGGGGATAGAGCCGATACCGATTGCGCACGGCATCGCTGTTATCGGCCAGGCTGTCGATGCTTTTTTCCAGCCAGGCCAGGTCGCCTGTTGCCAGGCAGCTTTGCAGGCAGCACTCAAGCGCGGCGACGTGCATGTGCAGTTGGGCAACCTCCAGGGCCATGTTGCGGCGCCATGCATAGTGGGGGCCTTGCGGGTCCAGCAGGGTTTTCTCGACCTCGGCGACATAGCGGTCACCGATCCAGGTGCCTCTGACCGAGTTGCTCACCGTTTGCGCGGTGAGTCGACTCAGGTCGACGCCGGGCGGTCCCTTGAACTGCGCGGTGGTGCTGGCGTCGGGGTTGATAAAGCCCAGGCTGGCGTCGTAGCCGTTGCGGTACAGCGTGGTGTAGCTGACGCGTTCGCGCGGGGTGATCACGCCCACGAGGTTTGGGTCTACCGCCGGGATCGGGTTGCCGAGCAGTTGGTTGAGGGCGGCTTTTGCCGCCTTGTGCAAGTAACTGTCGAAGTCGGGAAACTGTTGTGGGCTACCCGGGCTTGCGGCGTAGGCCTGTGCCGCGCCCAGTGCCTGTTCCTTGAGATCGGCGAGTTTCTGTCGGTCGGCTGCCGATGCCTGGCTCAGCCACTTGGGCATCTGATACAGGTATTCATCGGCCTGCATGGCCAGCGTCGTGGTGCTCATTTCCACCAGGCAGGCCTCGTAGGTGGAGGGCGCGCCGAAACTGATCATCAAATACTCAAGGCTGGCCGGGGTAAAACCCAGGGCGGAAAGCATCGCGCTGTATTTGGGCCGGATCCGGCTGACCAACTGTTCAAGCAGGTAGTCTTTCATGCTGCGCGAACCTGGAGCGGACGCTATCTCCTGGCTCCAGCCGAGGATATGCGCCTGCAATTCCCGCTCGCTGCCAAAGGCCTGGAACTGTTCGGCGCGTGGCGCGTGAGGCGTGCACAGCAGCAAGCGTTTGACCGCGCCCGTTGCATCGGTCTGGCGCAGCACCCACAGGTCCTTGAGCGGAGCCTTGTGCAGGAACAGGCAGCAGGCAGTGAGTGTGGGCGAGGGGCCTTCACTCAGGGTTTGCAGCAGTGCGTAGTCGTCCGCGCTGATATGGTTTTGCAACGATGCACTGTAGGCCAGCGCGTGCAGGCGGCTGTCGAGCATCTGCTGCATGGCTTCCTGTACGGCGGGCAAACTGTGGGCGCGCTTTTGTTCTTCGGCGAAGGTCAGGCTTGGTTGAACCTTGGCCAGCAGGTCGGCGAGGTAAGCCGGGGTGACGTCCTGGAACTCGGGCGGCAATGGCTGCTGGCCGTAGGTCAGTTGGGTGTGCTCGAGAAACTCGGAACCGGCGTGTTCATCGCCACGGTGCAAGCCACGTACCGCCAGTTGCACCAGGTTGTTGTGCTGGTTGTACGAGTTGCCCGACTTAAGGGTGCGCTCAGTGCTGATCTGCAGTTGCTCGGGGATCAGGCCCTGGATATCCAGGTCGTCGTCCAGGTGCTCAAGCAATTGCAGGCGCGCCATGGCCTCCGGCGAGGCCGCCGGGCCGAGCAGCGCCAGCACTTGCAGGCTGAGGTGTTCATAGGTGCGCAGGTGCTCGGCGAGGGTTTTGCGCTGGGCCTCATTGGCGCTGCGGTACCAGTCGGGGGCGGATTCGTGGAGCAGTTTTTCCAGTAACTGCTGCGCGCGCAGTTCCAGGCGCGAGGCCAGGTCCCAAGGCGAGCAGCGCAGCGCCTGGTCCAGTTCGAGGGTCATTCTGGCAACGTCTGTCGGCGCTGGATGGCCGTCCAGGCCAAGGGCAAACGCGATGTCCTGATGTTGTTTGTCCTGCAGGGCGTTGTAGGTGTGTTCGTTCAGCGGGAGGCTGTCGATAGGCTCTGGCACCAGCGGCCAGATACTCGCCGCGCGCAAGTGCTGGTAACGGCGCGGCAAGTGTTGCAGCAGTTCCTGACGCCAGGCCGCCTGCTTCATGCGCTCTTGCAGCGTGCGATCCAGGTGTTTGAGCGAGGTGAAAGCCTCCAGGCCTCTGGACGGGGTGAACAGCAACACATCACCGTCCTCGATTTCCAGGTGGGTGGCCGGTGTCTGGCTACGCGTGAGGACGAACGCCCCGGCGAACTCGATGGTCTGCTGGCGGTAGCGAAACGTCAGGCGATGGATACCCGGGCGCAGCTCGGGGCCGCTGACGATATTCGTCACCAGCAGCTGGTCGGCAGGGCTGAGCAGGCGATCCTTGACCTTCAGCCTGGCCTCGGCCTCCAGCATCGGCTGGTGGCTGTCGAGTATCCAGTTCTTGCGTAGATGGCCGTTGGGCCGCCGTTCGATTTCCAGGGCGGCCAGCTTCTTGTGCAATGCCTGGCTGATGCGCGTGCGGTTCAACCGGCCGGGCTCGCCCTGGATCACCCAGTCGCCGGGGACGGTGTAATGCACCTGTACGTTCTGCAGGCTCCAGCGGCTTTCTTCTGCCAGGGCGGTGTGCAATGCCTGCACCTCCAGCAACTCGGTAGAAGACTGCGCTGCCGGTGCGTGGCCGTTGGGGAAAATCTGTAGACGATGACCGATTTGCAGCAGGTAGCCGTTCAGTTGTTCCGGGGTAAGTGGTGATGTGTTCGGGGGCTGGGCGGGCATGGCCGGTCCTCAGGGAGTCAATGGTCCCTGAGGGTGCGCAGTCTCGGCGTGTGGATGGCGGTAGTTAGTTACTCAAGGCCTCGACCACGGTCAGTATCAGGCGTGACGGGCAATCGGTACTCAGGTGTAGCGTGTTGCGCGCCACCCTGGGATGTTCTGCCTGGCCGGGTGCTTCACCGCTGTTGGGGTTGACGTCAAAGCGCGGGAAGTTGCTGCTGGCGATGTCGAGGCGCAACCGGTGGCCGCGCTGGAACAGATTGCAGGTGGCGAAGGGTTCGATCGCCACCTTGACCCGCTCACCCGGGGTCAGCAGGGTGGGGTGCTCCCAGGTGTTTCGGTAGCGGGCCCGCAGGATGCCGTCGGTGATGTTCATGGCGTAGCCGTCCGGGTAGACGTCGACCAGTTTGGCGGTGAAGTCGGTGTCGGGCGCATCGCTGTCGATCCACAGTTCCACGCGCAGCGGGCCTGCGACGATCAGGTCGTGGCTCAGTGGCTCGGTCTGGAAGCTTAAGACATCGCTGCGCTCGGCCAGGGGGCGCTGGTCGCCACGGGTACCGAAGAAGTCCGCCCGCTCGCGTTGGTCGAAAGCGCCGCCGACAAAAATCGGCGCGCCGGAGGTCAGGGCGCCACCGATGGTCGGCACCGGATCGGCCGGGTCGGCGCAGTAGCTGAGCTGGCCCTCGGTGGTCGGCGGTTCAGGTTGCAGTTGGCGTTGTGCGGTGAGGTGCAGGGTGAGTTGCCGGCTATCCGGTAGCGGCCATTGATGACTGTCGATCCAGTGCCCGCCATGTTGCAAGCGCCCCTGTTGATCGCGCTCACCGGTGCCACCGCCCATCAAGAACACCTTCACCGCCGCGGGGGCGGGCAGCGGCGAACCCTTGAGGGTGCGTTCAAACCAGTCCAGGCGGCAGCTCAGCCAGTCTTTCGCCACCTGCCCGTCGAAAGCCGCTGGTGCACCAAATTGCGCATCGCCACTGTGAGTGATATTGCGATCACCATGCAGCCAGGGGCCCATGATCAACTGATGCTGCGCCGTACTGCCGGCGCAAAACGCCGCGTAGTTGGCGAGGGTCGAACTGACATAGGCGTCGTACCAACTGGACATGAACAGCACCGGGATATCCGGCAGATCGTGGTAATGCCCCTCGGCGTAGATGCCCGGCGCTTGCCAGTACGGGCCGAAGTCGCCCTGGGCCCACTGCTCCAGCAGATAGGCTTCGTACTCCGGCACATGCCGCAGGGGCGATTGCCCGGCGTGCCACGGCATGCGCTTGAACCACTGGTGGATGTCTTCCTGTTCGAGGGCTTCGAGGATCTTCGGATCCGCCAGTGCCGCCGGGCTTTCCTTGGCCTGGCGAAACGCCCAGGTGGCTTGCTTGAGCTCCAGCGCGCCGCCCTGGCGAATCCCGCATTGGTAGGCGTTGGCGAAGCCGCCGCTGTCCAGCACCATGCTGGCGAGGCCCGGCGGATGCAGGCAGGCCATCGCCAGTTGCGTGTGGGCGGCGTAGGACAGGCCCATGCTGCCAATCTTGCCGTTGCACCACGGCTGCTCGACGATCCATGCCAGGGTGTCGCAACCGTCTTCGCCCTCTGCGGTGTATTTGGTGAACACGCCTTCGGAGGCATAGCGCCCGCGGCAATCCTGGAAGATCGCGACAAAGCCCTGGGCCGTGAACCGCGCGGCCATTTGCTCGCGGGAGATGTGCTGGCCGTCGAGCTGGATTTCCGAGCGCGATGGTTTGCTCTTGTCGTACGGGGTGCGCTCGATCACCACCGGAAAAGGGCCTGGACCGTGGGGCAAGTAGATATCGGTGGCCAGGTGGATGCCGTCGCGCATGGCGATCATCTGGTTGTGCAACGTCTGCATGGGGAAAACACTCATGGGGTCAGTACCCGGTGCCTACGGCAATGGCCAACAACACCATCGCCAGCACCGCATAGATCAGAAACAGCGGCAGGATGTAGCGTGCCCACTGGCCCCAGCCGACGTTGGCGGTGGCCAGCAATACCAACAGGCCGCTGGAGGTCGGGGTGATCATGTTGGTCAGGCCGTTGCCCATCAAAAACGCGAACACCGTGGTTTGCGGGCTGACGCCGGAGAGCTGTCCCAGCGGCCCGAAGATCGGCATGGTCACCGCCGCCTGCCCCGAGGTGGACGGGATCAGTACATCCAGGCCCAGTTGTGCGAAGAACATGCCGTAGGCCGAGACCACCGGGCCATGATCGCCCACCAGGTTGGCGAGGCTGTTGACGATGGTGTCGAGCACCTGGCCGGTGCTGAGGATGATTTCCACGGCGGTCGCCAGGCCGATCAACACACCGGCGATCAGCACCTTTTTCATGCCGTCGACAAAGGCGCTGGCGGCGGTGCTGGCACCCAGGCCGGCGATTACGCTGAACGCCACGGTCAGCAGCAGGTAGAACGCCGACAGCTCGTGGTATTTCCACTCCCAGCGGTTCGAGGCGTATACCAGGAAACCGATACCGGCCCCCAGCACGATCAGGTTCAGGAGGTGGCGCAGGGGCAGCGGTTTGCGTTCGAAGGTGATCTGCGCGCTGGCATCAAACCCATGCTTGCGGATACTCCACAGTACGAACGCGATGCCCACCAGCAGGAACGTGCAGTAGGCCAGGACGCGCATGCTCAGGCCGCTGAAAATCGGCAGCCCCACCATCGGCTGCGCCACGGACAGCGCCACCGGGTTGGAGATGGAGGCCAGGTAGCCGATCTTCACCGAGATGGCCACGATGGCCAGGCCGATCAGGTTCGACAGCCCCAAGCGGTTGGCCATGGCCACCATCAACGGCACGATCAGGATGAATTCCTTGGCCAGGCCCATGAAGGTGCTGCCGGCGGAAAACACCAGCATCAGGCTGGGCACCAGCACGTAGATATTGCCCCGGGTCAGCCCCAGCAGGCGTTCAAGACCGGCATCAATCACACCGGCCTTGTTCAACACGCCGAACATCCCACCGATGAACAGCACCATGAAAATCAGCGCGGCGCGTTTTTCGATGCCTTGGGGAATGGCCATGAAGCCCTCGACCAACGATACCGGCCGAGCGACCGTATCGCTGGCCTTGCGCGGTTCGAGGGAGAACAGTTGGCCCAGGGAGTCGTGCTTTTCCAGCACCTGATAGGAGCCCGGAACCACCAGGCCGTTCTGGCGCTGGAACTTGCCCGAGTTCACCGCGTAGGTGAAGGCGACAGCCAGCAGCACGATGCTCAGCAGAATGAGGGCCGGGTTGATCTGCTTGCGCTGCGCGGGTTTTTCCACCGGCGTATCAGTGGGCGAGTGGGTACGGACGATCTGCGGTTCGGTCATGCTGGTTGCCCCGGTGTGCGCTGTTATTGTTGTGTCGGGTGACACTTGTGGAGCGGACACTAGGGCAAAGTTTTAGCGGCGACAACGTTATGCGCGGGCTGGGTTGGGCTATGCGTTTTGTGCGGCCAGGCGGTGCTTGAGGTGCTCGGCAAACGCCGTCACCACCTTGGACCTGGGTTCATCCGCGCGAAACGCCAGGCCGAATGCATAGGGCAATGCCGGTCGAAACGGGCGGACCACAATCGGCAAATGCATGAAGTGGCTGGCCAGCAAACCATTGACGATCGACACCCCCAGCCCTTCGGCGACAAAGCTGCACGCGGCGCCCACCGAGTGCACTTCCACCCGCACCTGTGGCGTCAGGTTGGCTGCGCGAAACACCTGGTTCAACTCCGCCCGCAGGGCCCGTTGCCGGCCCAGCATTACCAGCGGCACGTCCCGCAAGTGTTGCACTTCGATGCAGGCGTGGCGGGTCAGCGGATGGTCAGCGGGCATCACGCACACGCCTTCGGTTTCCAGCACCGGTTCAATCTCGAAGTCGGGAATCTCGGTAGGCAAGCGCACAAAACCGAGGTCGGCGGAACGGTCGAGCACGGCCCGTTCGATCATGTCGTAGGAACCGGTCAGCAGCTCGACCACGATGTCTTCCCGGCCCTTGAGAAACTCGGCGACGATCCGCGGCAGCAGCTCCTGGGTCATGCTGGTGGGCACCCCGACCTTGATCAGGCTCTTGCGCGAACGGCCCACGCGCATCTCATCTGCCAGGCGCTGGATACGCTGCATGCCGTCGACCAGGCCGGCCACTTCGGCGAGCAGTTCTTCAGCCTCCGGGGTCGCCATCAAGCGGCCCTTTTTGCGCAGGAACAACGCGAAACCCAATGCTTCTTCCAACTGGCTCAACAACCGGCTGACCGCGGATTGCGACAGGCCCATGCGGGTCGCCGCACCGATGGTCGAACCGGTGGACATGATCGCCTTGAAGGCTTCGAGCTGCTTGAGATTCACCGTGATTTTCCTGTGGTTTGAGGGCTTTGCGCATAGCCTGATGCGCTTCTCGCATAACGTTGCCGGGCGTTCGAGGAGCCGTTAGTGTCCGCCGCAATGCGAGGCGCCGTCCAGCGTGTCGCAGGCAGCAACTGCCCATAAAAAATCACAATACGGCATTCGGGAGACGGTTATGCGTGAGCTTTTCACGAGGGGAGGAGTGGTGTGCACGGGCTTGCTGGCGAGCCTGTCACCGGCACTGATGGCCCAGGGTTTCTGGGAGGATTCCCACGGCAAATTGACCTTGCGCAATTACTATTTCAACGACGGTTACCGCGACGGCGGCGAGGACCGCAAGGAGTGGGCCCAGGGCTTTTTGCTCAACCTGCAATCGGGTTATACCGAAGGCACGGTGGGTTTTGGCCTGGATGCGTTGGGGCTGTCGGGGATCAGGCTCGACTCCAGCCGCGCCCATGCCGGCACCGGGCTGTTGCCGGTGCACGACGATGGCCGCGCGGCCAGCGAATTCTCAAGCCTGGGCGTGACCGCCAAGATGCGCATCGGTGAAGCCGTGGTGAAAACCGGCACGCTGCTGCCGAAGATTCCAGTGCTGGTGTACAACGATGGCCGGCTGTTGCCACAAACATTCCAGGGCACTCAAGTCGAGTACAGCGGCGTCCGTAACCTGTACGTGCACGCCGGGCATCTGGACAAGTTCAAGCTGCGAAACTCTACCGACAGCGTGGATATTTATCCCCAGGGCTACAGCGGCAAAAAGGGCAGCGACTTTGATTTTGCCGGCGCTACCTACGCCTTCACGCCCAAGCTGAGCGGCACCTGGTACTACGGCGAAATGCGTGAATTCTATCGCCAGCAGTTCTTTGGCCTGGTGCATAAACAGCCAGTGGGTGCCGGCAGCCTGACCAGCGACTTGCGTTACTTCATCAGCAACGAAGCGGGCGAGGCACGCAATGGCAAGGTCGACAGCGACATGTTCAGCGGGTTGTTCACCTACCGGCTAGGGCCGCAGGCGCTGGGCGTGGGTTATCAGAAAGTCACCGGTGATACCGCGTTGCCCTACGCCAGCGTGTCGACGGTGTATTCCTTCAGCAACGCAGGTGTCGGCAAATTCATCCAGGCCGGTGAGCAAACCTGGATGCTGCGCTATGACTACGACTTTGCCGCCGTGCTGCCGGGCCTGAGTTTCATGACCCGCTACTACAAGGGCCAGAACGGTGACTTCAAAGGGCGCGAAGCCCGCGAGTGGGAGTCGGACACCAACCTGCGCTACGTGATCCAGGACAGCATCTTCAAAGGCGTAGGCATCGAGTTGCGCAAGGCCACGTATCGCTCGACCTATGCGAGCGATCGTGACAACTACCGGGTCTACCTCACGTACGACCTGGCGCTGTGGTAACCGGCCCTACTGCTCGACGAAATAGTACGGCTGACGGTTGATCGCCATCTCCTTGACCACCGTCACCGGGACGTTCAGCCGGTCAGTATTGTCCACCAATGCCACGTTGCCGGGCTTGGCGGCGAGGTAACTCTTGAGTTCCTCCGGCGTCTGCAGAATCGTCAAATAGGCCTGCATGTAGAACACCCCGGCGCCGGCGATTCGCTCGTTGGCCTGATACAGCACCACCTCTTTGCCCTGCGCCTGCATCGCCTGGATCTGGTTGATCACCGGCACAAACGACTGGCGCACATCGGCCTTGGGCGCGAACCAGAAAGCCGCAATCAGGTAGCAGGCCACCACCACGGTGAAGAAGCCACCTACCAGACCCCGTCGGTTTTCATAAACGTGTTCGGCAACGTGTGAAACCTGCCCACGACTTTTCAGCCAGCCCAGCAGCACGCCGCCATACTCGGCGGCCAGCACTGCCGCGGCGGGCGTCAAGGCCATCAGGTAAACCGTGCGCTTGCTGGAGGCAAACGTCAGCAGGGTGAACTGCGCTACTAGCCATACGCTGAAAAACAGCCGGTAGCGGTTGCGCACCAGGCTCTTGCGGAAGTGCCACAGCCCCAGGTACACCAGAATATTCCAGGGCAAAAAGGCTTCGGGCAGTTTGACGATGTAGTAATAGAACGGCTCGTAGTGACCGGCTTCGACAAACGAACCGCTGAAGCGCCCGACGCTATTGGTCAGCAGCACTTCACGTACCCCCTGCAACCCGTCGCGCTGGTAGAGGAAACCCAGCCAGATCATCAGCGGCACCAGCGCCAGCAGCGTGAACAGCCCGGGCTTGACCCAATCGCCGAGCTTGAAGCGTTTATCCATCAGGCTGGTACTGGCCAGATAGACGAAGATCACGACGCCCGGCATGGCCAGGCCCAGAACCCCTTTACTCAGCGTGGCGATGACCATCCCCAAGGTGAACAGCAACCAGGTGCCCAGGTTGGAGCGGTCGCGCTCCGATTCTGGGCGGTTGGCCTGATAAAACGCCAGCAGAGCCATGGTGACCCCGAGGGTGAGCAGCGAATCCTCACCGACGCCGCGCACATTGCTCCAGTAACTGGCCATGGTCGCCAGCATCAGGCCCGCGACAAACGCCAGGGTCTTGGGCCGGCCAAACTTGCGCAGCATTCCGTACAGCAGCATCACACTGAACAGCCCGGCAAACGCCGACGCCAGGCGCACTGCCCATGTGGTACCGCCAAACAGGCGAATCGCCCCGGCGTCGAGCCACAGGCTCAGTGGCGGTTTCTCCAGGAACGGTTCACGAAACAATCGCGGCACCACCCAATCGTTATCCAGGTGCATGGCCATGGCGATCCCGGCCACACGGGCCTCGGTCGAGCCTTGCAACTCGTGATTGCCAAGGGCAAAGAAAAACAACAGCGCAGCGAGCAGGAGCAGCAGAGGAGCGGAACGCGTCATGGATTCTGGCTACCGGGGCAGGGGGCCGTTCGGGGGAACAGTCCGGGCGATCGGCGAGTATACGAGGGCGATTCTTAATAATTCGTGAATGAATGTGAGGTTTTTGTAGGGTCAGGGTTGTTTCAGCAGTGCCAGTGGGTTAGCCAGCGTTTGGAGGTGATGCGTTGTTGGTAGATGGCGTGTTTTTCCTGGGTAAAGCGGGGCGTGGGTTTGAGTTGGAGATTGAACAGGTCTTCCAGGCCGAGAGGGGCTGAAACTTCACATAGGTCTTCTGCGGTTCTCCTGACGGCTACTGCGGTGGCGGTCTCGGGCCAGAAGCGCATGGCGTCGCTGGCGTTGCGATAGGGCGCATCGCCGTTGCGCAGGTGCATGCGGGCCTGGTTTTTGACGGACCAGTCGATGGAGGGTTCTGCTGCGTGTAAGAGAGCTTCGAGGCGGCGGTCTTCGACGGGGTCGGTGCAGGTGGCGTCGAACCACAGTACGTCGACGTCACCGGTCAGTGGTGATAGGGGGCGACCGTGGAGGTGATCCCATACCGCGTTGCGTACGAAGCCGGCGCCGATCCAGCAGTCGGGGAGGGCGAGGGAGCGGACGACGGCCAGTAGGTGCCAGCGTTGGACATCGCTGCTGATCAGTGTCTGGACCATCGTATGCTGGTCACGCATTCAAGGCGTCTTCAAGCTGGCAAGTGTGGCTTTACCCTTGGCCGACAAAACAGGTTCCAACTGCTCCCAGGTGAAACTCAGGTCATTGTCGCAACCGTCGCCATTTGCCGGCGTCGACAGCTTCATGCCTTGAGTGTCGAAGCTCAGGTCGAAGCTCGAGTAACTGGTGATCGCCGGGCAACCTTCATCGGTGGTGGTTTGCTTCTCCAGCCATGCGCTGAAGTTGGCGGGCAGTTTCAGATGGCCGGAGTAAGCGTCATACCATTCCTGGTTCCCGCCGAGCCAAGTCCATGGGTCAACGCTTTCGCCGGTTTGCAGGTTCCAGGAATGCAGCCCCCAACTGATACCCCTGGCGCCCGTGCCGGCGGCCCATCGGTAAAACCTGACGGTGATCCACTGGGATGACCAGTACGTGGGTTCGACGCTGATTTCGCTGGTATAGGCCGCACCGTTGCGTCCAAGGTATTCCCGTCGTTCGCTGAAGTAGTCGGCTTGACCATCGGCGCTGATGGCCAGGCTCGCCAATTGCCGGTTGATCTTCTGAATTGCCGGGCTGTCGCCCTCAAGCTTGAGCGTCACCTGGGCGCCCTGGGTCTTTAGCTGGTAGCTGTGCCCGGCGAAGGACTGCTTCTGCGTCTTGACCGGTAGGGGCGAGGTTTCCATGGGCGTGTTGTACGCATCGCTGGCGCAACCTTCGGGTGGCGTTGCTACGCGCTGCAATGCCAGGGGCAGTGGATTGCTGCCCTTGGTCTTACTCCAGGAACCTTTCAGGGAATCGCCCTGTGGCGTCTCCAATTGCCAGACGCCGCTGTTGCCTTCTTCGGCCCAGGTAGCATCGGGTGTTTCCTGCGTGAGCTGGATCGGTGTCAGGAATCGCTGGTAATAGTAACTGCCGCCGGTATTGGGCGCGGCGTTGAAACAGGCGGTGATCGGCGTCTTGCCGAGCGTGCCTTGCCAGACCCCTGCGAGGTCGGCGTTGGCGAGTGTGGATAGCGTGGCGAGGGCCAGGAATAAACAGGGCTTGAGCATGAGGTATCGGACTTCCGGTTGTCTGATAGGTGGTTTCAGGTGGGGCGGTGTTGGGTACGGGATGGAGAAGTATCACAACCATCCCCAATAGAAAAAGGTGACGGATTTATTTTCGAAGAAAATAGCCCGCTCACCCTTTGGTTACTTTTTGGCGCTTTCCTGCTGGGTCGCTATTTTTAATACTCGGAAGCCGTCCTTTCCTGCGTTTTCGAGTCTGCCGTTGGCACGAGAATGTCCAGTGCGCGCGTCACCAGCAACTCGCCCAAGACACTCAATTGCTGAGTGGCCAGAAGTTTATGGCGAAAGGCGCCATCAAGTTCGAAAGCCAGGTCAGTAGTGAGCGCGTTTAGCGAGGCGAGGGTTTCGCAGGCCTGTACTAGAAGGGTTTCGGGGTCGATGCCTTGGGCGATGCAGAAGATATCCGCGCCGGGGTGGTTCGAGCATGGAGGATTGGGAGTGATCTTTTTCATGGTGACGCTCCTACACTGGTGACGGGAGCTGCCATCCCCTGCTGTCAAACAGGGTTGGGTGGCAGCTGTACGCGGGTTGACAGACCGGAAGTGTAGGAACCCGGCGCACCCGAAGATGCCCCACGCACAGCCGCCATGAACGAAGCGGAATGCGCGAGGCATGCCGACTTATCAAGGGGAGTGAAAGGTTACACTTTTCGGCCTGTCAAAGCCGGTTGCTGATGAGCAGCAACCAGAGAAGGCTATCTTCGTGGGGTGGCTCGCGCCAGTTCATGCAGGGCGCGATGACTTGCGGGAAAAATCCGAAGGTCCATTCGGCGGTGTGTTTACAGGAGCCCAGAAACAACAAAATCAGCACAAGGCGGGTTTTGGTGGTGCTTCGTATTTGGAAAAAAGTGACGGATTTATTTTCGAAGAAAATAGCCCGCTCACCCTTTTTTTATTTTTTGGCGCTTTCCCGCTGGATCGCTATTTTTTAATCCTCGGAAGACGTCTTTCCCTGGATTTTCGAGTCTGCCGTTGGCACAAGAATGTCCAGTGCGCGCGTTACCAGCAACTCGCCCAAGACACTCAATTGCTGAGTGGCCAGAAGCTTATGGCGAAAGGCTCCGTCAAGTTCGAAAGCCAGGTCAGTAGTGAGCGCGTTTAGCGAGGCAAGGGTTTCGCAGGCCTGTACGAGCAGGGTTTCGGGGTCGATGCCTTGAGCGATGCAGAAGATATCCGTGCAGGATTGGCCCGGGCTCGGAGGATTGGGACTGTTGTTTTTCATGAGTGCAACTCCTTGATTGGTGGAGTCGCCAGACATCGCTGCTAAACGAAAAGGGTGGCGACCGTACGCGGGTTAGCAGACCAGGAATCAAGGAACCCAGCGCACTCGAAAGTGCCCCACGCACAGCCGCCATAACGCGGACAAGCGGACGCAAGATGCTTCGTTTGAACGGATGGTGGCATTGCATGCCTTGATATTAACCGAGCTGCTAAACCCGGTCGCTGATTTTGCAGCGACGTTTCAAGGCTAGTCGTGTCGATTGATGAGCACCAGTTCATCAAGGGCGCGATGGCTTGCGGGAAAAATCCGAAGGCTCATTCGGCGGTGTGTTTCCAGGAGCCCAGAAACAGCAAAACCTGCACGAAGCGGGTTTTGGTGGTGCTTCGTATGTAGTGCCGGGGTAATCTGAATTGATTCTATAACATGTTGATTATTATAGATTGTTTTCGGTTAAATTTTTTATTGGAATACCTTTTGGAATACCATTCGCGAATCTTCTTAAATTCCTACCTTTGCGTCGATCAATGCTCAATTCCACAGCTGTTCGTCGGATCTCACTTTTGAGCGGAGCCAACGGCTTCTGATAGCCATTGCTGGCGATTGTGCATTCCTTCACTCGCTCTGGCGAGTCAGCACATGCCATATTGCCTTCGAGTACGGCAAATGGGCGGTCTCTACTACTTCCTGCTCCAACGCCCGGCGAATACCGCGTCGGCGGCTACTACAGTACCACCAAGGCTGACGATTTCTATCTTGCTGCGGACGTGGCACAGGAGCCGCTGAGCGATACAGGCTTCAAATCCCACAACAACAAACACGGCGCCTAGTGGGTGGTGCAGCATCAGGTCTACAAGGATGCGACCAACCCGGCACGGGCGCTGACCTTGTTTAGCGACGCCACTGTGCATGACAAGGCCACCAACAAGATCGATCGCTACATCCACCCGGGATGTTCTACATCCAAAGTGGAGCTTTACTACGACTTCCTGGTCAGCAAGTGGCTGACAGCGCGGCCAAACATTCAATACGTGGTGAGTCCTGGCGTCAACGATGTCGACAATGCCTGGATTGCCGGTTAGAAGTTTGAAACTACGTTGTAGTGCAAGATGTGCCAGGTTTGGCGCTGGGCCCAGTTTCTTTGCCTGCGTGAGTTATGAGAGCCCATACTAGTTCAGTCGGGGAGGACGGACCCAGGCCGTACAATATGCTCTGCATAACAGCTGCGTCACAGCATGGATTGGCACGATGTAGAGCATGTAAATAGAGAGCAGCCATTGTATCGCTCTCTTGAGCTAGATCCTGCTGGGGCGGAAAATAATCCGAGAGTGAGGTCGGGTCTTGACCGGAGATCTATCAGGTATCTATTTCTGCAAAGTCCACTAATCTTGATTGAGTAGTTTGGAGTTTTTCAGTTTTTCAGCAATGTACGTAGCGTTTATCTCTTCTTGCGCTATGAGGATTTCTATTGCTCGAGCACGACTGATTTCATGTTGTTCGCATATTTTGTCTAAACTTCGAATGGCCTTGTCGGAAAGTATAAAGTTGTACTGAGACTTTCCTGATAGGTTGCTTCTGTATTTTTGCTGGCTCCATCGTGCTTTAATTTTAGTAAGGTAGAGCTCTCTTTGTTCGTTGATGATAAGGTTTTCGTCAAAATATATTAAAAGGTCTTCATAGTCTTCAAATGGGGGGCGTGAGAGATTGAGTTGAGTGTTCTTTGTAAGCCATTCCCACGCGAGCAAGATTTTTTGGTTGTCGTCTTTAAACCATCTGAAAGGTTTGTCAGTGTTTTTTTGTGATCTCCACAGTTCCTCTATGTTCTTTAGTTCAATACGCTTGTAGGTGATGTCGGCTTCCCAGCAGTCTGCGATGTAATACAGCCTGTCTATTCCATGTAGGTTTGTTGGGATCATGAATGGAATAAGTCCTGAAGCGCTAAGTAATCGATTACTTACCCATGAGATTTGGCGTTTGCCCTCATGTATCCACTTGAAGTGATCCTGATGAAGTAGTTTTGCCGCTTCCTGTTGTTTCAAAGTCTCAGCGATGTGTGGGTTTAAGCTCAAGCACTCTGCGATTATGTTGCGCATCTCTCGCGGCGCTCTGTCGAGGGGGCCAATATTGAGCCCGTATTCTTGGAGGCGTTTCCATAGCCAAATATCCCTGCGGTCATTGACTAAATTGTCTCCCCAGAGCTGAGAAAGATTATCATTGATTCTGATGGCCATTTTATAAGTCTTCTAGAAAAAATTCAGTAGCGTTATAGCACAAACATAGAGATTTTGCATGAGTTTTATAGTGTTTAGCTAGAATATTTATAGTAGATATTTTTGATGATAGGGCCGAAATTATGCGGTGTTTAAGGCATCAGCACCATGGAGGTCGCCCAACTGAGCACCCGTGAACAAGCCGCTGAAGTGCTGCTGGGCCTGAACCGCCTTGAGGTCAACAAGGGGCGGCTGCCGAAAGGTCTTCAAAAATCCGTCAACGCCGCCGCCCATGGCAAGGAAGGGTCGCTTCTTACCATGTCCGTTCTCTAGCCTCTGAGTGGTTCATTGACTCGCCAGTAGACAGGAGTTTCGTGGCCCTCAGTAAAGTTCTACTGACCTTGCCAATCCTCTGGACGAATACAGGAGATGCGTTCATGAGGATAATTCGATTGAAAGAGGTCATGGATCTAACTGGCCTTGCTAGATCTACGATTTACAAGTTTATTTCGGGAGATTCATTTCCCAAACCTATTTCCTTGGGGGACCGTTGTGTAGGTTGGCTGGAAAGTGAAGTTCACGATTGGATACTAAGTAAAGTTAAAGAGCGGGATCAGTTGGTGAAGAATGATGCTTGAGGATCTGCTGCGTTTGCCTTTGTGAATTTCACTGGCTCGGTTCTAGTTAACACCATGAAGGAACTTATCTTTCATGGTGTTTTTCCAGAGTTGTTGTTTCTCTGTAATGTATCTTTTTTAACAGGGCTTGTGGGTGTTTTATCTAGTGTCGTGCCGTCAGAAAGTTTCGGTATTGGTACTATGCTTATACAGTATCTCTATTGTGAGTTTGGCTTGTCTGTACTGGTTAGGTGTAGGGGTGTGTCGGAGGGAAGGTAGGCACTCTAAGCAGAGCAGTACTGTGCTCTACATTCTTAGGTGTAAGTAAAAATGTACTAGTGGGCCTGACTATATGAAACTAAATACTCGGAGCTCCATCATGGCTAGATATCCAGGCAACACGAACTTAACCCTTCATTACGAAGGTTCTTATCAAGGCCTGACCGTGCAAGTGGATAAGGGACCCTTCATCCAAGAGTACCTAAACCGTCTTCATCAGACGGTATCTCGAGCGCTTAATCAGTACCCTCGTGTGTTCGCATTCAGGTTTGACCTGCGGCTACCAGCTAACAATCAATTGCCCGATTACGCTTTCACGAACGAAGTTATTGACCGCTTCATCGAATCCTTTAAAGCCAAAATCAAGCACAATCGCCAAATGGCGAAACTTGTGAATAAGTACGCTCACGACACCAAGGTGCGTTACGTCTGGGCTAGGGAACAAGGGCAGCACGCGCGACCACATCATCACTTTGCGATCTTGCTGAACTACGATGCATTCAATGCGCTGGGTAAGCTCGAATCAGGCAGAGACAACATGTTTAATCGCTTGGAAGGAGCGTGGGCAAGCGCTTTAGGGTTATCAGTAGAGGCTGTCAGGGGATTGGTCGAGATTCCACAAAATCCTTACTATCACTTGTATCGCGACGAGATAGCCGGACAGGCAGCCTTCTTCCATCGTGCGAGCTACCTGTGTAAGTCGAGCACGAAGGTTTTTGGGGATGGTTCCCATGGTTTCGGGTGCAGCAGAACCTGAGCACAACGCTGAATCACGACAAAAAAATAGAAGGACACCGTGCCGACGACCACCCTGGCAATGCCAAAGGCGGTCCATCGGACGGTGTGTACATTGGAGTTAAAGGTAACCTCGTTCAGCCAGCGATACGCAGCCTTCATGACCTACAACGATGTGATCCAACGTCTGGGTGCCAATCATGCTGAGGGCGTTCTTGAGCGCCTGGGTTAGCGTGCGATCAGCTTGGCTGGGTTCAGGGTCGCCGGATGGATGGTTATGTACCAAAATCACCGCTGCCGCATTGTGCTCCAACGCAATCTTGACCACTTCTCGCGGGTAGACTCTGGCGCCATCCAGTGTGCCTCTGAATAGCTCCCTGAAGGCAATCACTCGATGTTTGCTGTCGAGCAGTAGTAGCGCAAAGACCTCGTGCTCGTGGTACTGCAGCAGTGTTTGCAGGTGGCTAAAAACCTGCTTTGGCTCCGTTAATGCCCGGCCTTTAGACAGACGGCTCATTGCCAATTGTTGTGCCATCTGCAGGATGTCAGCCTCGGTAACCGGGGATTCCATGACATAGGTACCGATTGTTTCACCGGCTATCAGCTTGTGATATTTCATTCGGGTATTCCTGAGCGAATAGGGAAGAACGCAGAAGAGTTGATGGCTACTGAACCGAAGACCTGCTTTTGTGCTGCGAGGCTCGCGATTCCAGCTTCTGGGCAAGTGAGGGTTTGGCAGGCGCTGCCGGTGGAGGGGGGTTGAGTTCTATACGGCTGGGCTGATCTTCAATGACAGGGAAGAACTCCTCGACGATGGCACCTGTGTCCTCCACGGTGTCCTCAAAGGCCCCATTGTTAAAACCCTGCCGTGCCGCTTGATCCAAGGCGCTCTGGTCAAAGCCTGCGGCTTGACGGGTCTCCTCCAATTGCTTGGCTGCAAGTAAGGCATCCTCCATGCCCAGACCGCTGCGTACCGTGATGTCTACGTAGAAAATCGGTACACCGTGGCTTTGGCGAGTGGACTTACCGCGAAGACGCAACTCCAGCGGCAAGCAGGCCAGTCGATCGCCGGAGATGGCTTGCAGATAATGCAGTCGCGCTGCGAGGGTGCGGATGCTGTTGTAGCCGGTAGTGCGAAAGACAAAGCTGCCAAGTGGATCGTCATCGCCAATCACCACGTTGAGCCGGCCGTAAGGTTTGCAGGCACTGCCTTGGGCCAGTGAACAGCCATCCGGGGAAGGGCAGGGCAACGACTGAACGCCATCCTTGGTCAGACGCTTGCAGGTCTCACCATTGCCGACGCACAGCGGGCGACCAGTGTTGCGGTCGAACAGGCTGTAGTCGGCTCGAAAGTTGAGGTCCGGCTCGTTGAACAGCAGCCGGATCGGAATGCTGCGCAGTTTGCCGTCCTGGCCATTACGCAGCTCCTCATTGAGGGGGTGCAGCAGCCAGCCGTCACGGCTCTGTACTTGGGAGGTAAGGGTGAATTGATCGTCCTTTTCCGGTAGACGCTTGCCGTTCTTTTCGACGAGCTTGCCAATGGATATTCGGCCCAAAATCGGCGGAGTGATGGCTAAACCTTTGAGCATGGGAGTTCTCCTGTATCTGAAATAAAAATGCCACCGAGACCGCGTAAACGGCCAGGGTGGCGTTGGAGAGAAAGGGCATGGGAATAAGGGAAGCGCGAGCGAGCGTTCAGGCCAGCAGAAAACGTCGACTGCCGGTTTTTGTGGTCGAGTAGCGTACTTGCAGGTGGGGTTTTTCTTTCAGCAGGCGGGGGATATCCAGGGCCGTGCTGTCTTTGGCTTTCTTCCACGTGATGCTGCCGGTTGCGAAGGTCGCCCGACTGGCATCGCCCATGGCCTGTTGCAACGTTTGCTTGAGCTGAGCTTCCTGCTTCTCCTGCAGAGCAATCGACTTGCGCACGTTCTGCAGTTCGGTAAAGGCCGTGCAGAGCAGTGTGTCGTGGCTAAAATCCAGGATTTGTCCATTGTCATGCGGATACAGACAGCGCAAAGCTTGCTCCGCCGAGGCAGAACCGTCTGCTGGCGGCGGGGTGTCACTGACGACGTAATCCCAGAAGAGCCGTTCCAGGTCAATCAACCGAGCTATCAGTGACTCATCGCGTTCAATGCGATGAATTTCCAGGTGCTGACCTCCGAGCAGTACCGCCACATCCGCCGCCTGCTTGCCAGTCACGGCCAACTGGTGAATGACCTGCAACTGCACATACTCGGGCACGCCTTCTTTCCAGAGACGTGCGCCGTTTATGCCGGCGGTTTTGCATTCGAGAATCTGCACTTCTGACGCACCGATAACCTCACGGTCGATATTGGCCAGCATCCAGGCCAGTTTGGGATCAGGATGCTGCAGAACCGCATTGACCCGGCGGACCCGATGACCGCTGCGCCGGGTGTAATGGGATGCGACAATCGGCTCCAGGATGTTGCCCCAGTACGCGGGGTTTTCCTCATCCTGCGGATCGATCATGGGCAGTAAAGTGTCACGCCCGGTTTTTTCCATCCAGAGTTCCAGCTGTGATTTATAAGGGTTCAGGCCCACAGCGGCGGCGGCATCCGAACTGCCGATGCCTTGCTTGCGCACGGTCAACCAGTCCTCACGCGGCAGTTGTTTGGTGCCGACCAAGCGTAAGGCAGGACGGGGTTTAGTTCTGAGATGTAGTAGGGATTGAGTGCTCATAATCATTTCCTTGAGGCATAAAAAACGCCCAACCAGCACGAAGCTGATCAGGCGTTTAGGGAGTGGAAGAACAGAATGGGGAAGGGGTTTATGAGGACAGTGAAAACTAGGCCTAAGCTGCAAGTTGTAGCGCCGCCTCCAGCGCCCGTTGCTTGAGCTGTGCTCCTTGCCCGAACCAGGCAGAGTCCATACGGTACTCGATGCTTCTCGCACGGCGTTCGTGGTCGACGTACTCCGTCACGGCGTTGAGCAGGCCCCAGGCGGTTCCTTGAGCTGACTCCAGGGTTGACCCGCGACCCTGACCTTCATACAGGCATTGCACCTTGCGTAGTGCCCGCTCGTTGGGAAGTACTGCCGGTAGTGGCATGTTCGGATTGGCATCACACAGCACGTTCATGAAGAATCCCATGGCTTCATGCCACTGAACTTTGCGTTCAGATAGCATTCGCATCCGGTGCATGAAGTTGTCCCATTGCGAGACAGCGATACCGAGTTGCTTTTTTACTGCCTGTGGATCGAAGCGCGTGCTGTGCGGCACCTTGATCGCTTTGCACGAACCGTCCAGCGCAATAGTCAACGTGTTATTGCAAACTACCCGCACAGTTGTAGGTGTGGCCGTGGTAGCCAAGGTACCGTCACAGGAGGTGGCCAGCAGGAGATAACCATTGACCTGATCGTTGCCTTTCAAGGTCGTTCCTTGGCCAGTGCGGGCCAGCGCCCAAAACTTGCGACCGCCTTTGAGTACGCCGGCCGTTTCCAGCTCGTAGCCCGATACTTCAGTGAGGTCCCGATAGAACTCCAAGACCTCGCGCGGCTGCACGACTTGGTAGCGCTGAGAAACCACGGACAACGGGGCCTTAGTATCGGAGCGGTAGAGAACCTTCTGGTCAGGGAAGGTGTGAATTGAGCCAAGTGCACCGATGCTATCGGATTTGAAATGCACCGGGCTGTCCTGGATCTTCCAGTCCATACCCGCTTCGCGCTGCCAGATTTCGATGGGTTGTTTCGGAGAAAGGCGACTACCCAGACCGTGCCAGGGAGTTGCGCCAACATAAGCCATTTGTTCAATGAGATGAGCCATGGGAATAGGTCCTTTGACAAAGGGGAAGCCCCTGTTTGCATGAGAAACAGGGGCTGACTCGATGATTTAGCGATTAGCGCTGAAGCTGTAACCGCACTCTAGGCATTGATAGTTATTCAGTACCTTGTCATCGATCTGTTCACCGAGCGTGGCCCCGGCGATACCGCCAGCGACCCCTCCAAACAACCCCCCTAAAATCGCCCCAGCGACGCTCCCGATCGCGATGCCTATTGGGCCTCCGGCGACACCTAAAACAGCTCCAGCTTCGGCGCCGGACAGAGCGCCAGCTGTACCACTGGCGGCGCCGCCTGCGGCACCGATCAAACCGCCTGCTTGTTTCCCAATATTTTTCGTGACGATGCGTCCAGAGTTACAACTTGGGCAAGGGCTATACATACGCAGATCCTCTCAAATGATGAGCGTGCTAAGCGAAGTGCAGGCACGCCAAAATCCCAACTGCAGTCGATACAGGCGGGCGTTCATAGAGGTGATATAGGTCTGAAATATTTTTGATTATCCACGGGCGCACAGCCAATGGTCATACAGAATGGACGGTGGAAAGGCACTGGGCTGACCTGCGCGGCCTGGCAAGATCAGCAGTTGAACAGTGCGACACTCGAGCAGGAGGGAGTATGAGGCAAACCCGCCCTACAACTGACCGACTATCGGGTCTCTCGGACCAGAAATCCATTGATAGCGCCCAGCGTTACGACAGTAAAGACTCAGGCTAAGGTGCTGGCATATGGGCATGATTTTCTAGCATTTGTCCATGGGAAGTTCTTGATTCGCCGTAGTGAAACTACAGCGCTCCCATCCCGAATTTGTTGTGCCCCGAAAAATGTGCCGAGCGAGGTACTGTCATTGATCGCCAGCGGGATTGGCGATTGACGCATCAATGTGAGCGTGTCGGTCGTCCTGAAAATCCAAACCCATGGTCTGCGGGTATTTGGATTTTAGTTTACTGAGCTGAAACGACGACGGTACTCAGTTGGCGTGAGGCCAACGACTTTTCGGAACCGCGACCGGAAGGTCACCGCAGACCCGAATCCGGAAAGAAATGCCGTTTGATCAATCGATATCTCGCTCTCCTCAAGCAATGCACGCGCTCGATCAATACGAGCGGTCAGAAGCCACTGTAAAGGAGTAGTACCAGTCTGTTCTTGAAATCGCCGAGCGAAGGTGCGGGAGCTCATGTTGGCGCGAGCCGCAAGACTATCGACCGTGTGCGAACTGTTCAAATTGTCCCGTATCCATTCGATCAACGGCGCCAAGCTCGTAGGAGAGCCTGGAAGCTCCTGACGAATAAACTGGGCCTGACCACCATCACGGTACAGTGGCGCGACCGCTAGACGGGCAGTATTTGCCGCAACAGACTGACCATAATCGCGTCGCACGAGATGCAAACACATATCCAATCCTGCTGACGCACCCGCCGAAGTCACGATGCTACCTTCATCAACGAATAGAACATTAGGTTCTACTGTTATCTCTGGGTAAAGCCTGGCCAAGTCCTCGGCGAAGCGCCAATGCGTCGTGACGCGCTTTCCGCTTAGAAGACCGCTCGCGGCAAGGATAAAAACTCCTGTGCAGATTGACGCTAATCTTGCACCACGAGCATGTGCCTGGCGAAGAGCAATTCTTACCGCCTCTGGAACCTCTCCAAACGGGTCTTCACACCCGGGAATGACAATGGTGTGGGCGAGCTCAAGACGGTCGAGGCCGTACCGCACATGCATATCAAAACCAGTGGCCCGAATTGTCCGCTCGGGTGCGCACACCTCCACCTCGTAAGCTTTGCTCCCATCAACCTGAGAAGCCAAAGCGAAAACCTGATAAGCGATACCAAAGTCCAACGGCACCACGTCATTCAATACCAGAACCGCAATTTTATGCACGGCGTCGACCTCCGCTCTCACAATCAAAATAACTGGCAGAAAACGATCGTTTGATGTCGTTTAAGCCACTCACGTGTAGCGTCTTGCAGGAATACTCTTTAGTCAACTACGACGAGAGGAGACGGTAATGACTGATGAGCTGAGCAATAAGATTCAAGACCGCCAACTGCAGATTGGCATGGTAATTTTTCCTGGCTTTACTCTGCAGGATTTGGCTGGCCCACAGACGGCATTCGGCCTTCATGCCAAAACCCACATAATCTGGAAGACCCTGGAGCCCGTTCCCACGGATATGGGCGTCACCATGAACCCCACGATCACGATTGATGACGTTCCAGATAACCTGGACGTGCTGTTTGTCGCAGGTGGCGGAGGAACGCCTGAAATCATGAAGGACCAGGAGCTGCTCGATTTTATTGCTCGCGCAGGCAAGACTGCCACCTATGTAACCGCTGTATGCACAGGCTCTGTACTTCTTGCTATGGCGGGACTATTGGAGGGCTACCGTGCAGCGACCTATTGGCCTTTCTACGAACCCCTTATCGCACTGGGTATCGAACCGAGCTACGAACGGGTATGCGTCGACAGGAACCGAATCACAGGTGGCGGTGTAACGGCAGGTATCGACTTTGCGCTGAAGGTCATCGCCGAGCTTAAAGGCCAGGATGCGGCAGAGTTTACTCAGCTTGTGCTCGAGTACGACCCGCAGCCGACAATGAACTCGGGGAATCCACGTACCGCGCGGCCGGAGATCGTCGCACAGATAAAGGGGCTGTGGGGGAGAACTGACGAGGCTGTGAGAGTCGCGAATGAGCATATGAAGCGTCGAGCGCAGTTATCAAAACTAGCTCCCGCGTGATCGTTGCTCTGTAACATTGTTCTCGGCGGACCTTGATCAGTCATTTCTGCGCCATGCCGCGGGGTCGCTCTAGGGTCAGTTCCTAAGCTGGCGTCAAGTTCAAGCATATAGCCCCGCGCGTACCTACGCACGGGGGGTTTACGTTTAGAGTTGGCTCATTAGTGGCCCACTTGTAAGCACCCACGTGAATGCCATCTTTACAATCCTTCGCACGTTTCGGCTCCTTTTGAATGAATGGATTCAGCATTCTCAAGAGCCATAAGTCAGCGGGTGCATCCAGGATGAGTTCGGCTTCGCTATGTACCGCTATTGATTATCGAGCACTCAACACTCAACCGATTCTCGCGGCGGACATACTGCGGTGAATATCCATGCAGTCGAACGAACGCCCTACGCATTCGTTCTGGGTCAGTAAAACCGACCGCCTGAGCAATCTGCTCGATCGGCTCGCTGCCTTCTTGCAGACGTAAACACGCCGCTTCGACGCGCAAGCGTTCCACTGCTTTAGCTGGTGTTTCACCTGTCTCTCGGCGGAACGCTCGTCCGAATTGTCGCAGGCTCAATCTCGCCGCATCGGCGAGTCTCTCAATGGGCAACTCCTCGGCCAGATGCTCTCTCGCGAATTTCAGCGCAATACGGATGCGATCTGACTCTGGCTCCATTTGTGACATCGCGGAAAACTGTGACTGGCCACCAGGCCGTCGATATGGAACGACCAGCAATCTGGAGACATCGCGCGCTACATTCACGCCCATATCTTTCTCAATCAGGGCGAGGGCCAGATCGATCCCGGAAGCGATGCCGGCCGACGTCCAGATGTGCCCGTCCTCAATAAAAATATTGTCCCCCTCAACCTTGATGCGGGGAAAACGCGATTGCAGTAGTGCGGTGTGATTCCAGTGCGTCGTGGCCCGCCGATCGTTCAACAGCCCGATTTCCGCAAGCAAGAACGCCCCGGTGCACACGCTGGCGACTCGCGAAGCGTTGACGATCAATTGCCTTGCTGCGGCGAGATTCTCTGCTGTCAGCATTGGCTCGACTTCGCCACCCACAAAAATCACGGTGTCAAAGGTGTGCTGGCAAACTGGAGTAGTTTCGACCGGAAGGCCTGAATTACCAATAACCGATCCTCCGGAGTGCGATACGACACGAAGCTCATACGGCTTATGACCAACAGCCGTCGCCACTTGATTGAATGCAGACAGTGGCCCAGCAAGATCGAGGGCATCATGACCAGGGCAGACAAAAAATCCAATTCGGTACATCGCAGCTCAGCTCCAGCGTTTTAAGTCTCAGATTAACGGGAACCCTAGTGTAATACCACGGAGCCTGGCGCCCTTCATGGCTTTTAGTAGCGAGATTTATTGGCTTAAAGTGAGGGATAAACGTCGTTTTCGTTTCCCATACTCCTACGTAAAGTTGGTGACACGCACACCATGAGCGACGGTTGTAATGCTCGCTTTTACAGGTTCGCAGGCGGCGCAGTAGAGCACTAAGAATCACCAATGTTTTAGTCCAATGCTCGTAAGGCAACGGCTTGAGTACGCTTACTCAGGAGTGGGCCCGCTACGTATGAATGCATCGTCTCCAAGCCAGGGGAGGAGCACTCGTTGTAGCAAACATTTTGGTGATCGCGGTACGTGACTCTGCGAGGCCCATAAACACGCACATTTCGCTAGGCAGCTACGAGGGTTCAACATGACTTTGCATATAAAACCAGTCGCCACGACTGAATACGACGATGTAATTCAGGCAGCTCAAGCTTATATTGACGGTTATCGCTCTGGGGACATCGCTGGAATTGAGAAAGCCTTCCACGAAGACGCGATAATGTGGGGCTACACCGGCGATGAGCTGCTTCAAGGTCCAGCTGTTCCTGTATTTGCTAGTTTCTTCAAAGCACTGGGCGCTTCGCCGAACACCCGCAGTCGCCTGGATATCTTGGCTATCGCACCCACAGCTGCAGTTGTCCGAGTGGACATGGAGAATGACGTTTTGGGCGCGAGCTTCCACGACTTTCTTTCGCTGCTCAAGATCGACGGTCAGTGGAAAATAATCTCGAAGATATTCCAACGATACGCCTAAGCAAGCGACGGAGCCGCATCGGATAAATTTAGCCCGTCAGATGCAAGATCCTCTTCCTCTAAGCCGATGCTAAAAGGCTTGAACGCGCTAACCTGAGGTGCATCGCAACCAGACAAGGGTCGCGCGCGAGGTCACCTGAGATAAGCCAGCAATTTTTTGTTGTGTTACACGCACGAAGGTAGCTAAGGCAAAAAAACTCTTTGCCTTAGCTTCATGCCGAATCTACTCGATAAACGCGGCCAGCGAATCCGACAACGTGGCTGGCGGCGTCGCCCAGTTTAAACGCTCGTCACGGTCAGCCACTTTTATCTACTGGCGCTCATCGTTGAAACTATCGATTCATTTTGCGTCATCAGCCATATTTAAAGCTCGCGCGGTGGCCTCAACCTTGATCGATTCCTTCTCTCCCTTGGCATTCTCTACCGTAAGATTCACAAGCACCTGGTCACCTTCTTTTACCTGTTTCACCAGGTCAATAAGCATAATGTGATAGCTGTGGGGATCCAGGATGACTGCTTTGCCAGCAGGCAAGGCGACGAACTCTACTGGTTGCATGCGCATCACGTCGTTCTTGATTGTCGACTGGTGAACTTGCACGATTTTCGCCACCGGTGACTGGGCACTGAGCAGCTTGCTGTCGCTGCTTGCAGTTATCGTCATGAACGCACTAGTCGCTTGTTGTCCTGGCACTGTCGCGCGAACCCATGCGCCCTCTATCTGCGTTTGGGCTGAAACCTGGAAAGCCAGCCCTAGTAGAGAAAACCCAAGTACGATCTGTTTAACGTGTTGATTTATATTGGTCAAATCTGGACCTGAATACATTAGCAAATCTCCATGAGTGTAATCAGATCTTCTGCACATTGTTGTGCCGAAAGTGCTTGAGAAAATCCAAGGCGTAGCGTTCCTTGGTAGTCATACACATAGCTTGTCGATGAATGAGTAAGTGTATATGTTGACCCAATCGGTACTTTCTCGTAAAACACGCCAAACTCTTTGGCTGTAGCCGCTGTTTCTTCTAGCGTTCCGTAAAGAGCGATAAATGACGGATCAAAAGTTTTTACATAGGCGTCTAGGACGGCTGGTGAATCCCGCTCGGGATCGAGCGTAATAAAGATAACCTGAAGAAAGTAGCCGTCCTTATCCATCATTTTTTTGATTTTAACTGCACGAGCCAAGGCGGTGGGGCAGACTGCCGGACATTGAGTGAATCCAAAAAAAATCATGGGCATCACGCCTCGATAGCTTGAAAGCGTTCTTACCTCGCCGTCGGTGTCTTTTAGCCGGAATGTGCGCCCAAGAATTTTATTGCTTAAGTCTTTGCCGTATTTGTACGATAGCTCACCTCGGGTATCGCATCCTGCCAGCATGCCGATACCTAGAAGTCCCATACCTGAAATCACCTTGCGGCGAGTCAACAAAACGCTCATTGATTCAAGCCTCTTTATACGAAAAAACCAAAAATTGGATTAGCAAGTCTTCTTTGAATTATTACTTCATACATTGATCATGTGCTGCCGATGGATAAATACATCGGTTCAGGTCGAGCTGATCACTAGTGCGATTGAATTGAGGGTGTTGTCTCTAATGCTTTTGACGGCGCCTCAACTGTAAAACGTGGTTCGTCTAACCAGGCGTTCGCGAAAAGAAGATTTAAGTTCGCCGGCCACCCAACTAGAATGACTGCTGGAAATCAGCCCGAACTACCAAGTTCTTTAGCCCCGTAATGGCGTTCAGTCTTACTAGCAAGGTGTCTGGGGTAACTAGTCAGAGAGTCTGTAGGTAGATAAATCAGGACTACGCGTTTACGCCCCCGTCCACGCTTAACCCGGTGCCGGTGATGTGTTTAGCGCTTGGGCTTGCGATGAACGCGACCGCCACTGCGACATCCTTCCCAGTACCGTATCGGCCTAATGCTGAATGAGCCCTCATCGCATCGGCACCATCACCATCGGCTGGGTTCATATCAGTGTCCGTAGGTCCAGGATGCACAGTATTAACGGTGATGCCACGCGGTCCTAGCTCACGAGCAAGTCCTCGTGTAAAGGAAAGTAGGGAGGACTTGGACATGGAATAGACTGTGACCGATTCGAAGGCCACACGCTCCGCCAGACAGGAACCGATATTGATGATTCTTCCGCCCTCTCCAAGATAGGTAATGGCTGCTTGAGAAGCCAAGATCACTGCTCTAATGTTTACGGCGATGATCTGGTCTATCTGATCCAGCGGCATTGTCTCTAGCGGGCAAATAAAAGCGACGCCCGCATTGTTTACTAGTATGTCCAACCCTCCTAAAAGCCTAGCTGCCTCATGTACAGAACGCGTAGCTGCTTGGGGATCCGCACTATCGGCCTGGATAGGGAAGGCTTTAACACCCAATCCCTCAATTTCTCTGGCCAGTTCCTCCGCCGCATCCCCAGAGCGAACATAGCTGAAAGCAATATCAGCTCCTTTTTCTGCCAACTCGATAGCGATAGCTGCGCCAATACCACGTGCAGCGCCAGTGATGAATGCACGTTTGCCTGAAAGTTCTTTCATGACTGTCCCATTAGTAGATTTGAGATTTACCGCGACCATTCGGGGTCACTAAACCCAGAAGCTGAAGCTTAAGCGTCACTAGCGCTTTGCAAAACGACTTAGTCCCCTCGATTTACGCCATACGGTTTAGTCGAACTTGTTTCCCCTTCCGAAATTAGAATCTACTGATGAGGCGGCTTTAAGAGGAATAGACTTTCGGTACAGCGCTCAAATACGCCGTTGCAACGGGGATTGCGCCGAGCGCAATGAACCCTGAGCGGGCAGTTAAGACACTTCAGCCTCAACCGTAACCTCATAAGCGCTAACACCCTGATGTGCGGCCAGCCGTCTGATGCTTTGAGGAGGGTGCCCGATAACTCTGATGAAGGCTCTGCGCATCCGCTCCGGATCCTTGAAGCCAACCGAGTGTGCTATCAGTTCGATCGGTTCCGCCCCACGTTCAACGCGCAGCCTCGCGACCTCGACACGCAAACGCTCCACAGCTTTAGCGGGTGTTTCCCCCGTTTCCAGCAGAAAGGCTCGACCAAATTGGCGCAAGCTGAGGCAAGCAATTGATGCCAAATGCTCTGTTGATAGCTGTTCGTTTAGATGCTCTCGCATGTAGGAAAGCACCTCCCTCATGCGATCCGTCGTCGGCTCCATATCGGCCATGGCCGAAAATTGTGACTGCCCTCCTGGCCGACGGTGGTACACGACCATGGCGCGGGCGACCTCATGGGAAACAGCATTTCCCAGATCTTCCTCAATCATGGCCAGCGCCAGATCGATTCCCGCAGAGATGCCAGCAGACGTCCAGATGCCACCATCCTTCGTAAATATATGATTGGGCTGTACCCGCACCTTCGGAAAATTGCGTTGCAGTCGCGCGGTCTGCCTCCAGTGTGTAGTAGCCCTGCGACCGTCTAACAGGCCCGCCGAAGCCAATAGAAAAGCCCCGGTGCAAACACTCGCAACTCGCCTAGTACCTTTCGCGGCCGCATTAGCGAGGTGGTCCGACACCATGGGGAGGTCATAGGGTTTGGAAAAAGCCTTACCGCCGACCACTATCAACGTATCGTACGGGCTTGATCTGATCTTCTGACTCCTTACTTCTAGACCAGACGAACTCATCACAGGACCGCCCGACAACGAAACCACCGAACAGCAGTAGGGATCTGGTACCCCAATCTCTTTAGCGATCTCAAAGGCCGCCAGCGGACCGCTGAGATCCAGAATCTGAAACTCGGGAAAGACCAGGAAAGCGATGTCACGCATGGAATTACCTTCTTAAAAAATCATAGATCCTGCTCGGAATTACTGTTCCCCGCCAGCGTCCTATTGGCCGATTTTCGTAACGCTGGCCCCAAATCATCCTCTAAAAATTTTATGGCGAAAAGAGCAAAAAACCCTCAAAAAACGTCATCGTTTTTGTTCGCCTCTCAGTCCCGCTTCGCTATCAGCCTTCCTGTTTGTGACACCTGCTCCTAATGTAATCCGACGACCAAAAAGGAGGGAACTAAGTCCTTTCTCCCGCCATAAGTGACGTAGAGAATGCTCCAGTTTCTCAACAGGAGAGTCGTCATGGTTGTAAGGGCAGACAGCTCGAACCGTCTTGACTGGAGGCGGACACAATGAGCACATCAAAATTATCGGAAGACATTTCAGCGTTAGAAAAGTCATCAAGCCCGTCGAATGTGGCTGTGCTGGCAATAGCCCAGGGTTTGTTCACGGCAGCCATCGCAATCGATCTCACGTTGACCGGTTTGACGGGATATCAGCTCGCACCCGATAAATCGCTTGCGACTCTGCCCTTTGCACTCATCACCGTAGCAGGCGCGATTGCGACATATTTCGCCTCTACTCTGATGCAGAAAATAGGTAGGCGGCGTGGATTTGTACTAGGTGCCCTCACCGGCGCGATAGGCGGATTGATTTCCGTATGGGCAGTTTTCCTAAACTCTTTCTGGCTGTTTTGCATGGGGACAGCCGCCGTAGGTATTTTTCAAGCGTTTGCCCAGTATTACCGATTGGCTGCGACAGATTCGGAACCTGACAATCGCAAAGCGCGCGCGATCTCGTTGGTGCTTGCGGGCGGAGTGATCGCCGCTTTTCTTGGGCCTTTGTTGGCGAGTTGGAGCACAGATTTGTTCCCAGTCCTATTCGCCGGCTCGTACTTGATGGTATGCCTGCTGGGCCTTGCCTCCGCAGCATTACTTTGGCTGGGTTACCAAGATGCACTTCCAGAACCATTGGAACTGCATGACCACGAACAGCCGCCACGCAAATTACTCACAATATTCAAGCAACCTATTTCACTAGCGGCACTCTCGAATAACGTTATTGGCGGCGTGGTGATGATGTTCATCATGACCGCGACACCGCTGGCTGCTGTCGCCAGCAATCACTCCATAAATGATGGCGCCAGCATTATTCAATGGCATTTAGTGGGTATGTACGCGCCGTCACTATTCGCTGGGCGCCTGATTGCCCTATTCGGATTGCCTCCGATTTTATTCCTGGGAATGGCACTAAGTGCAGCTTGCGGATTGATTGCACAGTTTTCGGACAGCTTGACCGCGTTCTATATCGCGCTTCTTTTTTTAGGCGTCGGGTGGAATTTTATGTTTGTTGGTGGCACAACCTTATTGACTTCCTCCTACCACCCCTCCGAAAAGGCCAGGGTGCAGGGAGTGGCAGAGTTTATTCAATATACATTCACTGCATTTTCCACTTTGGCCGCCGGCCCTATATTGCAATTACTTGGCTGGAAGGGCATGAATAATATTGTTTTTCCGCTAATCGCGGTATCCGCGGTTATTACCTTAAGGTGGATGCGTGCCGACCGCAGAACAAAAATCGCCAATGGCGAACGCGTTCTAGACAATGAAAACAGGTCGATGACGTGATTTTTCACGCATGCCGTGCACTGTAAAAAAGTCGCGGTGTTGCTGGAGAAGCAAAAACCTTGGCTTCCAAGAAGCGCCATTTCATATTTCATGCGAATTAGCCATCGGAAGTTGGCATTCACACAACAGTCAAGCTAGAACAGGAATAAATTCGGAGTAATTATGAGCGCTAATTCCAAACCCCGCATTAGGCTGGCACTTTATTCGGCAGGCATGCTTTGTATTTCCGGAGTCATTGCCTTTAGTGTGGTCGATAGCTCAGAGAAAGCTGTAGCACAGGAAGGCCCGCTCCCAATCCAAGAGGTAGATGTCGCGGTCGTTAAAAGAGAAACCGTTACCGACTGGCAAATCTATTCTGGCCGATTAGCAGCGGTGGAAAAAGTTGAGGTTAGGCCGCTGGTGGCAGGAACCATAACGGACGTCAACATACATGACGGCCAATTGGTTAAAAAAGGGGACACTCTGTTCGTCATCGATCCACGACCTTACCAAGCACAAGTCGAACGAGCTAAGGGGCAGGTTGCAGCAGCTCAGGCTCGCGCCGCGTACACGAAAAGCGACTGGGAGAGGGCACAGCGCCTAATTGCCGAAAATGCAATAGCGAAACGTGACTACGATGAAAAAAACAACGCAGCATTGGAGGCCAGTGCCAATCTTAAGACTGCTGAAGCGGCGCTGGATGCCGCTAAAATTGATCTCGGCCATACCCAGATTACAGCTCCAATTTCTGGTCGCGTATCGCGGGCAGAAATAACACTTGGAAACATCGTAAACGCCGGAGCAGGCGCGGCGCCTTTAACGATGCTTGTCTCTGTGAACCCCATTTATGCAGAGTTCAACGCTGATGAGCAGACTTATCTTAAGTACATCAACAGACTCGGCAATAAGGCTACTGTTCCGGTTGATCTAGGGCTTGCAGATGAGACAGGGTATTCGCGCCGGGGAGTCATCCAATCCGTAGACAATGAACTCGACACTACCTCAGGCACTATCCGCATGCGTGCACGGTTTGACAACGCTGATGGCACCATGGTCCCGGGGCTATATGCGCGTGTAAAAGTGGGCGGCAGTGAGCCATACGCGGCCCTCCTTATTGATGATGCGGCAATTGGCACCGATCAAGATAAGCGATTTGTCTTGGTCGTGGGAAAGGATGACCATATTGTTTATCGCCCGGTAGCGCTGGGAAATCTACAAGGCAATGATCGCATTATCACGTCCGGACTCGAAGAGGGCGAACGGGTGGTGGTAGGCGGTATTCAGCGAGTCCGTCCAGGGGAGCAGGTTCTAGGAAAGATAATTCCCCAAAGTGACGCTCAGGCTAGAAACGCTCACTGACCCACGACAGCACTAACTAAAATTCACCAATAAACAATGAATGCCCCTCAGGCACTTAGGATTTATTGGTCCGTGCATTGATTATAAAACAGAGTGCATCCTTAAGCGTCCTGTTGTCTTTTTAACCCTCAAGCAGCGCTGAGAGAAAGTAGCCGCCTCACTTAAAGAGCCATTAATGAACATATCAAAGTTCTTCATTGATCGTCCGATCTTTGCGGGCGTACTATCCGTGGTGATCCTGCTTGCAGGGTTGATAGCAATATTTAAACTGCCGATTTCTGAGTATCCAGAGGTCGTTCCGCCCTCGGTCACAATCAGCGCACAGTATCCTGGAGCGAACCCAAAAGTCATTGCCGAGACAGTTGCTGCGCCGCTTGAGGAAAAAATCAACGGCGTTGAGAATATGCTGTACATGCAGTCTCAAGCGAACAGTGACGGTAACCTGACCATCACTGTAACTTTCGCATTAGGAACTGACCCGGACTTGGCTACCCAGTTGGTACAGAACCGAGTCAATCAAGCATTGCCACGACTGCCCGAAGATGTACAACGATTGGGTGTTACTACGCTCAAAAGCTCTTCTTCATTAGTTCTTTTTCTGCACCTCGTGTCGCCGAATGATCGGTACGACACAACGTATTTGAGAAACTACGGCCTACGGAACGTCAAAACGCGCTTTGAGCGGATACCTGGCGTTGGCCGTGTCGATATGTGGGGGGCAGGTGACTACGCAATGCGTGTGTGGCTTGATCCGCAGAAGGTAGCACAGCGTAATCTCACCGCCTCGGAGATTGTCACTTCCATTCAAGAACAGAATATTCAGGTTGCTGCGGGTGCCGTTGGTGCTGCGCCCTCTTCGCCGGGTACTGCAGTACAGCTGACAATCAATGCCCAGGGTCGCTTGAAGACCGTCGACGAGTTCCGCGACATCGTTCTCAAAACTAGCCCGAATGGCGCAGTTACTCATCTGCGGGATGTCGCCCGAGTCGAACTCTCTGCGGCTGAATACGGATTGCGTGCGCTGCTGGACAACAAACCCGCCGTCTCCCTCGCCATCTACCAATTGCCTGGCGCTAACGCGCTGGAGATCTCTGATCAAATCCGCGCTGCACTCAAAGATCTCAGCGCTGATTTCCCTCCCGGCCTGGATTACAGGCTTATCTACGACCCCACTCGCTTCGTGAAGTCGAGCATTCAGGCGGTTATAGAAACACTGCTCGAAGCCATCGCACTGGTGGTCGTGGTCGTCATTGTGTTCCTCCAATCATGGCGTACAGCGATCATTCCTTTGATCGCTGTACCGGTGTCCATCATCGGTACCTTTGCGCTCTTGCTGGCCTTCGGCTTCTCGATCAATGCCCTGTCGCTTTTCGGAATGGTGTTAGCCATTGGTATCGTCGTTGACGATGCCATCGTTGTGGTTGAAAACGTGGAGAGGAACATAGCCAGCGGTCTGACCCCGAGGGACGCCACGTATAAAGCCATGCAAGAGGTCAGCGGCCCCATCATTGCTATCGCACTCACGTTGGTTGCTGTATTTGTACCGTTGGCATTTATGAGCGGTCTCACGGGCCAGTTCTACAAGCAGTTTGCAATGACCATTGCGATCTCTACGGTGATCTCTGCTTTCAACTCACTCACGCTCTCTCCAGCCCTCAGCGCACTACTTTTGCGTAGCCACGACGCTAAGCAAGACGCCTTAACGCGGGTGATGAATAAGCTACTGGGCGGTTTTTTTCGAGCATTCAACAAGGTTTTTAATCGTGGCTCGGAGCAATACTCGAAAGGCGTAACAGGCGTCCTTAAGCGCAAGGGCAGCATGCTGGTTGTTTATGTGGTTCTTCTGGGACTCACGGCGGTTATGGGGAACGTTGTGCCTGCTGGGTTCATTCCCATGCAGGACAAGGAGTACTTGGTAACCATCGCCCAGCTTCCCAATGGCGCTTCTCTTGACCGTACGGAAGAAGTGATTCGCCAGATGAGCGAAATAGTCATGAAGCAGCCGGGCGCAGCTCACGCAGTCGGCTTCCCTGGCATGTCCGTTAACGGATTCATGAACAGTTCTAGCGCAGGGATTGTCTTTGTCCCCCTCAAGCCTCTCAGCGAACGTACATCGAAAGATGAGTCCGCCGCGGCCATCGTCGCATCCCTTAACCAAAAGTTCGCCAGTATCAAAGGAGCCTATGTCGCAGCCTTTCCACCGCCTCCAATACTCGGGCTTGGCACACTGGGTGGCTTCAAAATGCAGCTGGAAGACCAAGGTAGCCTCGGGTATGAGGAGCTTAACAAGGCCGCTCAAGCATTCATGGCCAAGGCTGCAGTGACCCCGGAGCTTGGTGGGTCACTGACAAACTATCAGATCAACTTCCCGCAGCTAAACGTCGAGCTAGACCGTGTGAAAGCCAAACAGCTGGGCGTGTCCGTTACCGATGTATTCAAGACCATGCAGGTATACCTTGGCTCCTTGTATGTGAATGACTTCAACAGTTTTGGCCGTGTATATCAGGTACGAGTGCAGGCCGACGCACCGTTTCGTCAGCGAGCAGATGACATCCTTCAGCTGAAAACCAGAAACGACCGTGGAGAAATGGTGCCCCTATCGTCTCTGGTTCGTATCACCCCAACCTACGGTCCGGACATGGTGGTTCGGTATAACGGCTACACCGCAGCGGATATTAACGGCGGCCCAGCGCCGGGCTATTCGTCTGGCCAGGCCCAAGCAGCAGCAGAGCGCATTGCAGCCGAGGTGTTGCCTCAAGGCGTAAAATTCGAGTGGACTGAGCTGACTTACCAAAAGGTTTTGGCAGGTAATGCCGGTATGTGGGTCTTCCCTGTCAGCGTCCTGCTCGTATTCCTCGTACTGGCCGCACTGTACGAAAGCTTGACCCTCCCTTTGGCGGTAATCCTGATCGTTCCCATGAGCATCTTGTGCGCACTCACGGGGGTGTGGCTCACGCAGGGAGACAACAACATCTTTACCCAGATCGGGTTGATGGTATTGGTCGCATTGGCTTCTAAAAACGCCATCTTGATCGTCGAGTTCGCCAGAGAACTAGAGCATGACGGGTACACGCCGCTGACGGCAGCCATTGAAGCGAGCCGCTTGCGTCTCCGACCAATTCTCATGACTTCGATCGCCTTCATCATGGGCGTTGTTCCACTGGTGTTTTCCACTGGTGCGGGCTCAGAAATGCGCCAAGCCATGGGGATCTCGGTGTTTTTCGGCATGTTGGGCGTGACCCTGTTCGGTCTCGCACTGACACCTGTCTTCTACGTAGTCCTGCGTACGCTGGCAGGTGGCAAAGTACACGTGGCTCAAAAAGACGCGCCTCACCTGACAACGGAAGCATTGGACGCATGATCGGAGCCAAACGAATGATCCAATTACCCAAAAAGTCTATTTTTGGACTGCTAACTTCCTCAGCGCTGCTTTCGCTGCTATCAGCATGCTCTGTGGAGCCGACATACAACCGCCCCGACGTTCCGACTCCGCAGGCGTTCAAGGAAGCTTCGACTGAACAGAAGCAAGCATCATTGCCCAAAGATAGCGCCTGGAAAAACGCTGAACCAGCCGATGCCGAGCATCGTGGGGAATGGTGGCTAGTCTTTGGCGATCCGGTGCTAAACGACCTGGAGCGGCAAGCCGCAGAGGCTAATCAGAATCTGAAGGCGGCTGCCGCACGAGTACAGCAATCGAGAGCCTTGACCCAATCAGCCCGAGCGGGATGGTTCCCGTCCCTAGATGCGGGATTTGGTCCTACGCGTGAACGCCTGTCTCCTGCCTCACAATTGTTGTCTGACGATGCGAGTGGGTCCACGCAGACTCTTTGGCGGGCGCAGGCGACAGCCTCTTACGAGGTAGACCTGTTCGGGAAGGTGGATTCACAAGTGAACACCGCGCTCGCTAATCAAGCACAGAACGAGGCGCTGTATCGTTCTGTGCTGTTAGCCCTCCAAGCTGACGTGGCTAAAAATTATTTCGAGCTGCGTGAGTACGACAACCAACTTCGACTATTTCGTCGCACGGTCACCCTGCGTGAAAACACCCTGAAATTAGTAGAGGGGCGATTCAAAGAGGGCGACATAAGCGAACTTGACCTCTCGCGAGCGCGCAACGAACTATCTACCGCGAGGGCGGACTCGGTAGGGATCGCACGGCTGCGTGCGACGTCAGAACATAGTCTTGCAGTGTTGTTGGGTAAGTCTCCTGCCGACTTCGACTTCCCTGACTCACCTATAGAGCCCATCGCGACCCAGGTGCCTATCGGGTTACCATCAGCCCTACTGGAGCGCCGTCCAGATATTGCTGCCGCCGAGAGAGCTATGGCCGCGGCTAACGCACAAATCGGATTGGCGAAATCAGCATTTTTCCCGCGGCTTAACATAAATGCCGCCGCCGGCTTCGAGTCGTCATCGCTGGGGAATCTGTTCGACTGGTCGACTCGGTCTTTTCTACTAGGCCCCCTTGCGGGAACGGCGCTGACGTTACCGATATTTGATGGTGGTCGGAGGAAAGCAGATCTCGCCTCTGCAAGGGCTCGATACGACGAGCAGGTTGCGAAGTATCGGGAGCAAGTATTGGTGGCGTTTAGAGAGGTAGAGGACAACCTGGCAGATCTGAGGTTGCTCGATGATCAGAAAGGTAATCAAAGCGAAGCTGTTGCAGCATCAATACGGACAGAGCGACTTTCTAAAACTCAGTATGAAGAGGGGCAAATTAGCTATTTGGAAGTTATCGATGCTCAGCGCCAGGTCTTACAAACCGAACTGCAACTGAGCCGTCTGACGGGCACTCAGGCCATTGCAACGGTGAGCCTGATTAGAGCCTTAGGTGGGGGGTGGGACCGAGCCGACGCTAACATTGCCTCCAATGGGCGTTAGCGGTGATCACGCAGCCTGAACGGCTTTGAATTGCTCATAAAAAGCGGGTCAACTTGACCCGCTTTTTATGCTTCAAACCCAACGGAAATTTCCCGGCCAGAGCCAAACCGCAGTAAGCGTCCGCTCAACACACCTTGCCTAATTAGACGGGTGCCTACCTGTCGCAAGATTGCACTCCAGTTGACTACGCGTTTGCATTCGATTTGACCTTTCATTGTGAGCATCCGGCGACCTGACCTAGGTACTCGGCACCGATCGCCTGAATGCAGGATTCTCGCAATCTGTTTTCCCGGAACGCCTACGCAAAAACCGCAACCCTACAGTTCACGTACCATCACCAAGTCTCGGTGGACATCATCGCCGCATTGAAAACTGGTTTCTCCTACTGTAAAAAATCCATTACGTTGGTAGAAGCCTATTGCACGGGCATTCTGATCATTCACCGTGAGCCGGATACGATCTGAAATACCAGTAAGCGTCGCAGTTAAGAGGAGTTGTGCGGCACCGGTTCCATGGTGTTTTGAATCGACATAGCATCGCTTTAACTCAGGGATGCCATCCGCCAGTGGGATGTTTAATCGATCTGGTTTGTAGTCGACCAAACTGAAACCCACGATATCTCCGGCTTCCTCCAACACTCGCACCTCTTGGCTTGACGTATCCAGCGCGGCCTGAAAACAACGCGCGGTCAGATTTTCGCTGATGTAGCGCTCCAATTCTTCTGCTGGAGTGTCTGCTGGGCACGCCAGTGAAAAGGTAGCCTTTGCGATTCTACTCATGCTCTCAGAGTCACCCGTTATCGCTGGACGCACACGCATTCATCGCTCCTTGGATTTGCAAATATTAGCGCGTACCGACCATTGAGGTGGCAGCTACGCAACTCAAGTGTTACGAAGTGAGCCTATGGAATGCAAGCTTGTCGAGAGTCCATGAGCACGAATAATGATCAAGCAAGGAGCCTCGGCCGGACTACAACAGAGCTGTGAGGTCAGTTCGTATGCGTCCGCCGAAGTCACGTTGCATGACTAAGCAGATATGCGCCGCCGATCCTCATTCTCATATCCCGGGCGATTAGCTCAACTTCGTACAAGCCGCCAATCGAGTGCCGTGCCTAACAAACCGCAGCCAGCCGGAACTGGTCTTGGACCCTTCGCGAACTTACGATTCTGAGCTAGGGCTCAGCTCCTCGAAGCACGGATTCTTGACGGAAGAAACCTGCAGTTTGGTGCCGCCGTAAGTGGGCCATCCCGTGACCGGTAATGAGGGAAAAATGTCGTTTCCGCCTCCTGTAGTCAGACGTAGAGTCGAACGTTCGAACAGTAAGATTGACTCATCCTCATCCAGGAGAAGGACGCTCATCGCCGTTCAGGCGCTTCAACGCAAGGAAACGAGAAATGGCCAAAAAGTGCTTGGGGGCCCAGCGGATCACCCGATGTTTGCAGCGAACAAAAGCGGCTCTGAGAGTCATGGCCACTCATGACACCCTGCCAAAAAGTAGCACATTGAAGATTGCGATTTTTTGACCTAGACCGTTTAAAAAAAAAGCGAAACTTTCTAATAGGTAAATGCATGTATGAGCGAGAAGACATTGTTATTGACCGGTGCCAGTCGTGGCATAGGCCATGCCACCGTCAAACACTTTCAAGCCGCTGGGTGGAGGATTTTCACCGCCTCTCGCCAGGACTGGGTCGCTGAATGCCCATGGGCCGAGGGCTTACTCAACCACATTCATCTTGATCTCGAAGATATTGATAGCGTCAGTGACAGCCTGGCGGCCATCAGGGAAAAATTGGGCGGGCGCTTGGATGCATTGGTAAACAATGCCGGAGTTTCGCCAAAGGGGCCGGAGGGGACACGCCTTGGTGTTCTGGAGTCCGACTATGCAACCTGGATCAAGGTCTTCAATGTCAATCTGTTTTCTACGGCCCTCCTTGCGCGGGGGCTGTTTGATGAATTGAAAGCTGCAAAAGGCAGCATCATCAACGTTACCTCTATTGCAGGATCCAAAGTGCACCCGTTCGCAGGTGTCGCTTATTCCACATCCAAAGCTGCGCTCTCCGCCCTGACTCGGGAAATGGCCTTTGATTTTGGCCGACATGGCGTAAGGGTCAACGCTATCGCACCTGGAGAAATCGAAACCTCAATACTGTCCGCAGGCACTGCGGAAATCGTTGAACGGCTAGTGCCGATGAACCGGCTGGGCAAACCTGAAGAAGTTGCCTCGCTCGTCTACTTCCTTTGCACCGGTGGCGCTTCTTATGTAAACGGCGCAGAGATTCACGTTAACGGTGGCCAGCATGTCTAACGTTAATGGCCGGATCTGAGGGTGTTAAGCCATAGTGAAAAAAGGTCCTGTAGCAGCAGTTTTCCACGTGGTGATTCGGCTTAGGGCATAGCAGATGATAGGGCTCGAACTTGTTGGTGGCGGTCAGTTTGCTCTGCATCGGGCAGCCATAATCCGGCACAGAGCATGGACTTCACTGACCGTTCAACCCGTGGTTGGGCCGGTAGTCTTTGCTGTCTATTCTGTCCTGTGGCGAAGTTGAGCATCGCCTTACTTTTCTGCCTGACCTCGCTACTACGAATTGGACAGAAGCCGCGCTCTAGTCGCGAGATGCACTGCAAGGCAACCCTCTGGATACTCCTGATCCTCAGCCCATCCTCGAGCTTTCCCTCAGTTAACGCTTCCACGGGGGCTGGCTCGATTTGTCCGCCACCGCTCGTTTGTTGTCGTCCGTTTACGCTAGGTCGTCGCTGCAGCGACTGCCGTTGAACGCCCTCCAATGGTCTTGTAGAGAAGGCAGTATGTCTCGCGTTATTAATCACTCCGGTTGCAGTTCCAGTGCTCCCGAAGGTCTGACTTTCAGTTTTCCTGCATTCAATAAATCGCAAGCGGCGATGGCATGGAGGCTGCTATGCGCTCTGTAGTTATTCCTTCAGGCGTTTCGCGGCTGGTTAGCAAAACGTCGCGCATAAACAGTCGTGGCGACTACCTATTGCCGTTTCCAGACTATCCCTGCAACGCACGCAGCTTTGTTCAACTGGATGCCAGATTGCTGCCTTATTGGCATACGTTGTTCGATGTGTGTCCGGGGCTGCTCAAGCTAGATCCACCAGACGGCTTGAACATATTTCGCAGTTTTATGACCTGGGCGTACCGCAATCATCCGTCGCTGAATTGGACTTACTACCTGAGTGTCTGCCGTTGGTTGCTCACGTCGACCTATCGGGCGCACATCCACGAAGAACACATTGATGCCTTCATGACTGCGGCAGCGGCCCGGTGGATAAATACTGACGATAGCCAAGCACGAGGACTGGTGTTGGCTTGGCAAGGCTCGCCGATGAGGGTGTTTGACTGGAAAGTAGCGCCTCGTTCTATCGCTGGTGTTGACCCTGAAAAAGAGGATTTCCCACCGGCACTCTGGGATTTTTCCTGGTGTCCTCTGACGGGGAAAGGGGGTGCCGGGTTTCGACGGTGGTTGCCCATCCCCGAATACGAGCGGCAGACGCAGGTATCGAAGGCTGCGCGTGATGAGCAGAAGCCCTGCTAATGCGTAAGCGTCACATTATCGGAGCATGGCTGAGCCTGTTCGCCATACTGATGATTTTTGCCGGCCCCCTGATCAGTCAGGGGATCAGCCTTTCCCATGGCAAAAGTCAACCAATGAGCATGGCTGGCATGGAGTGCCACGACATGCTTGGCACGAGCCAGAAGTCTCACCATGCTTCTGCCGGCAAGACCCATGATCTGGTCGTGTGGGAAAAATGCGGATATTGCTCTCTTCTGTTCCAGCATCCCGCTCTCGCCGAGTCAAACCTGTCCAGGTTTCAACTTAATGTTCCACCGTTACAGCTTTTTTCTACTCACTTAATTCCCCAGCAAGCAGCGCCACCGATATTCCTCGGTGCAAGAAGCCGAGCGCCACCGATTCGATCGTTGAACGTCATACCCACTTTTGGCTGAACGCGCATTGCCGACTCTGCATCGACCGGCTTTTGAGTCCGCCGACGCCGAATCCCTCTGCGCGTTCTGCTTCAAATGACTTTTATCGGAAGATCCCATGTACTCGGACAAGAACGGGCCGCTGTTTTACATTGATCCATCGCGTCTGCGTTGGCGCCATGCCTTTTGCGTGTTTCTGGGGCTAGCATTACCGGTCATTGCGCACCCACAAGACGGTGCCGTGGATGTACCCCCAACATCCGATCAATCACAGATTTGGACGTTGGAAACCATAAACGTTTCTGGGGCGCGTGAAGGCTACAGCGCACCATCTTCTGCGTCGGCCACTCGTACCGACACGCCCCTGGTCGAAGTCCCGCAATCCGTTCAAGTTGTAACGCAAACGATGCTCAAGGAGCAGGACAGTCATTCGCTTGCTGACGCGCTGGTTAACGTCTCAGGGGTAAGAGCAACCAAGCCGCAAGAGGCACTGTTCGCTCAGCCAATTGTGCGCGGTTTTCCGGCGGAAATTTACATGAACGGGCTGCCTGCATTTGGCGGCACGGCAGCGAGCATCGACCCGACCAGCCTCATAGGCACCGAGCGCATTGAGGTACTCAAAGGCCCAACATCAGCGTTGTACGGCGGGGGTATCGGCGCACCGCTGGGTGGTTTGATCAACGTAGTGTCTAAACGGCCCGAGACCGAGCCAAGTGCACTGCTGTCGATGCGCACTGGTAGCTTCGGCACAGTGAATCCTTCGCTGGATCTCAACACACCCATCGGCGACAAGGTCGCCGCACGGATTGCCGCTGACTATCAAGAAAATGACAGCTGGATTGACCACGTCAACGGCCATCAGTGGTCGATACAACCAAGCATCGCGTTCCAGCTATCGCCAGAGACTGAACTGTTACTGCGCGGCCAATACGAGAATCGCAGCCAGCTCGAATATTCCGGCCTGCCAGCCGCCCAAGCATTGAGCGGGCAGATTGATCGCAACGCCTTCCCAGGAGCGACCAACGGACAGCCTCACACCACTATCGAGAATCGAACAACCACCGCCGAGCTCACGCATGAGCTTAATGACGACACACGACTGACCGTCAGCGCTCAGTATTACGAGGGCAAAGTTCGTGATTATGGCAGCCTTGTATATCCGGACCTTCTGGGACCGAATCCCACGACACCCACGGTTTACCCGATATTCAAGCTTTACCTGCCCACGAACATCCGGGAAAGCACACTGGATACCAACCTAGGCTCCAAAGTCGAAGCACTGGGCGGAGATCATGAGTTACTGGTTGGTATCAATTACGACAACACTCACTTCAACTCGGGGATGTCCGGCGTTGAACCCATCGGTGAGCTTGACCTTGCCAATCCGGGATATGGGATTTCCTACGGCGCGACGCCCGAAACAATCGTGTCCCAGACCAACCGTTACGAGACGAAGGCCTTATACGTTCAGGATCAAGCGACCTATGGCCGTTTGCACTTGTTGGAGTCGTTGCGATTGACCCAGCTCGACATCAACCAACAAGAGCAAGGTGTAGATACTTCATATCGTCGTTTGACACCACGGTTTGGCATCAGCTATGACCTGACCGAAAGTCTTGCGCTCTACACGTCGTATTCCACCGGTTTCAGGGGGGCGTTCAACTTCACTGGTAACGAGACACCCAAGCCTGAGCTGTCTCGCAATTATGAGGCGGGCGTCAAACTGGCGTTCAACGATCTGGGCATTTCTGGCACTCTCGCCATGTTCGAGCAGACGCGTCGTAATGTGTCCACCCCTGATCCTGACCCTACCTACGCGATTCTGGGTTACTCGGTACAGAGCGGCGAACAACGCGCTCGCGGGGTAGAAGCGGATCTGGTTTGGGAACCGACCCCCGATTTTTCATTGCTGGGTAACTACGCCTACACCCAGGCAGAAATCACAGAGGACAACTCGATTCCGGTCGGTGATGGACTGCCTCGCGTACCACGGCACAGTGGTCGCCTCGCAGCCCGCTATCGGATACTTGATGGCGCCGCTAAAGGACTGGGCTTCGGTGCCGGTATTACGGCAGTCAGTGCGCGTGAGCTGACCCTGCCTAATACGGTATCCGTACCAGGCTACGCACTGCTGGATGCGCAGACTTCCTACGATTTCGACCGCTACACGATCTCGGTTTCGGCGGTAAACCTGACAGGTCGCAAAGTCTTTGAAACCTATCAATATATGGGCTCCCCAGTGGTTCTACCCACTCAACCACGTTCAGCGTACCTGACGCTGACGGCCAGTTTCTAAGGACACCATCATGATCGATACGCGGTAATTCCGCAGTCACAGATATTAGCGAGTGGGTGGCAGCAAGCTGCCATCCCTACCGCTAACCCTACTTGGACATCCAGGCAATCACGGCTTTGTAATCTTCGGCGCTACAGTCCGTGCACAATCCCCGTGGTGGCATGGCTTTAAAACCCTCGGTCACGTGCTTGACCAATACGTCGGTGCCTTGCTCCAAGCGTGGTTTCCAAGCCACTTGATCACCTTTTTTTGGAGCCATGGGTGACTGGCCGTTATGGCACATAGTGCAGGAGCGGCTGAACACCGCTTCAGGCTCTTGGGCGGCATAAGCATTTGAAAGTACGAGTAAACAAACAGCTGCCAATATTTTTTTCACGGTGGACCTCGTTGGGCATTTTTATAATCACGCGACGCCTTCGCAGGGGCAGAGTCAATCCGTTGCGGATGAGCATTACCAGTTCATTCTCCGCTTGGCAGAAAGCACATCACGAAGGCGTTTTGAGTTTAATAAGAGTGTTTTGACACCCCAAGTGCGACAGGCCGCCGCACCAGACGGCCTAATCTTTGAGGTGAGGTGCGCCTGAGGGCCAGGCGCGCTATCTGTGGCGAGTTGTCGCAGGTGATTCTTTATGTCGATGCGTGCCGCGTTTATTTGTAGGCGAGGTAATTTTTCTTAGCTGGACTAACTTCATGTGACGGGTAGACAGGGGCGGCGGTTTTGGCCCCCCCCCCACAGCACTCGCATGTGTAGCTTGGCTGTGAGCGTCGCAGCAACCGATCTATACAATTAACCCGAGAAAATTAATGGCAAATCAGGCTATCGATTCTTGGTTTTTCAACTTGTTGATCGGCATGGTAGGACGAGCGCACCAACGGTCCGGATGCAACATTCTTGAAGCCTATCCGGCTACCTTCCTCCGCGAACCAGGCAAATTCGTCCGGATGAACAAAACGCTGAACTGGCAAATGATTACGCGAAGGCTGCAAGTACTGGCCAAGGGTAAGCATGTCAACGTCATGCTCACGCAGGCGTCTCATGACATCGATGACTTCCTCATTGGTTTCCCCAAGCCCCAGCATGAGGCCTGACTTGGTCGGTACATTCGGTACTAGCAGCTTGAACTTTTTCAAGAGATCCAGGGACCACTCGAAATCCGAACCCGGTCGTACCGCTTTATACAGGCGCGGTACAGTCTCGAGGTTGTGGTTGAATACGTCGGGTGGCTCACTGGTTGTTATCTGCAAGGCGACGTCCATACGGCCACGATAATCCGGGACCAAGGTCTCCAGCTGAACACCTGGCGATAGCTTACGGATTTCGCGTAGGCAATCGACAAAGTGCTGGGCGCCACCATCGCGCAAGTCATCGCGATCGACCGAGGTAATGACCACGTACTTCAGGCGCAGGTCAGCAATGGCAATCGCCAAGTTGCGGGGTTCATCAGCGTCTAAGGGCTTTGGGCGACCGTGACCGACATCGCAGAACGGACAGCGACGGGTGCAGATGTCACCCATGATCATGAAGGTTGCCGTGCCTCCAGAAAAACACTCACCCAAGTTCGGACAGGACGCTTCTTCGCACACACTGTGTAGTTTGTGCTTACGAAGAATTTGCTTAACACGCTCTACCTCGGGACTGACCGGAATTTGTACTCGTATCCAATCCGGCTTACGTGGAAATTCATCGGTTGGAATGATTTTAACCGGAATTCGAGCGACCTTTTCCGCGCCACGTAATTTAACCCCTACCTCCACTTTCACTTGGGACGCTTGGGATGTTTTTTGTAGTGTGCTCATACGCTCTCCATCAACTCATAACAATGAGGCATCAGCCTCGGAAGTAGCGTTGTGGTACAAACGGTGTTTTGGCAATTTTCATCGGAACATGTTTTCCGCGCACTACCGCCCAGACATCGTCGTTGCTTAACAAGTGGGCGCTGTTCACATAGCCAATCGCCAAAGGAGCATTTAGCGTTGGGCCGAAACCTCCACTGCAAACTATCCCGATAACGTCGCCAGCTATATCGATAATCTGTGCCCCTTCACGAACTGGCGTACGCTCCTGCGGCAAGAGGCCTACGCGCTTGCGGCTGACACCGGCTTGCAGTTGGGTGAATACGGTTTCAGCGCCCGGGAAGCCACCGGCACGGGTGCCATCGGCTCGTCGCGTCTTAGAGATGGCCCACAACAAGCTGGCTTCGATCGGGGTGGTATCAATGCTCATGTCGTGACCGTAGAGACACAGGCCGGCCTCCAGGCGCAATGAGTCGCGGGCGCCAAGGCCGATGGCCTCAATCTCCGGCTCATTCAGTAGGGCGCGGGCCAGATGCTGAGCGTAATTGGCCGGTACGGAGATTTCGAAACCGTCCTCGCCGGTGTAACCCGAGCGACTGATAAAGCACTCCACACCCAGAAGTTGCAAGCGGGCGAACTGCATGAAGGTCATCTTCGCCACTTCCGGTGCCAGGCGCGCGAGCACGGTGACGGCGGCCGGACCTTGCAACGCCAGCAGCGCGCGCTCTTCAAACAGCGGCTCGATGGTGCACTGATCACCGATGTGCTGACGCAGGTGCGCCAGGTCCTGATCCTTGCAGGCGGCGTTGACCACCAGGAACAGCTCGTCGTTACCGAGGTTGGCGACCATCAGGTCATCGAGGATGCCGCCGGTCTCGTTGGTGAACATGGCGTAGCGCTGCATGCCCACCGGCAGATCAATGATGTCCACCGGCACCAGGGTTTCTAGGGCCTTGGCGGCATTGGTGCCGGTGAGGCGGATCTGGCCCATGTGCGAGACATCGAACAGCCCGGCCTGGTCGCGGGTGTGCAGGTGTTCTTTCATCACTCCTAGCGGGTATTGCACCGGCATGTCGTAGCCGGCAAACGGCACCATGCGGGCGCCGAGTTCGAGGTGCAGTGTGTGCAACGGGGTTTTCAACAGTTGTTCGGTGGACATATCCAGCTCCTGAAAAAGTTGGCTGATGCGCGCATCAGCACTCGATAATGTTGACCGCCAATCCGCCACGGGCGGTTTCTTTGTATTTGCTTTTCATGTCGGCGCCGGTCTGGCGCATGGTGCGGATGACCTTGTCGAGGGAGACAAAGTGCTGACCGTCGCCGCGCAACGCCATGCGCACCGCATTGATGGCTTTCACCGAACCCATGGCGTTGCGCTCGATGCAAGGCACTTGCACCAGCCCGCCGATCGGGTCGCAGGTCAGGCCGAGGTTGTGTTCCATGCCAATTTCGGCGGCGTTTTCCACTTGTTGCACGGTGCCGCCCAGCACTTCGCACAAGGCACCGGCCGCCATGGAGCAAGCCACGCCGACTTCACCCTGGCAGCCGACTTCGGCACCGGAGATCGAGGCGTTTTCCTTGTAGAGAATGCCGATGGCGGCGGCGGTCAGCAGAAAACGCACGACGCCGTCTTCGTTGGCGCCGGGAATGAAGCGCATGTAGTAGTGCAAAACGGCCGGGATGATGCCCGCTGCGCCGTTGGTAGGCGCCGTGACCACGCGCCCGCCGTTGGCGTTTTCCTCGTTGACCGCGAGGGCGTACAGGTTGACCCAGTCGAGCACCGACAGCGGATCGCGCAGGGACGATTCCGGGGTCTTGCACAGTTGCCGGTGCAACGCCGCCGCTCTACGTTTTACCTTCAGCCCGCCGGGCAGGATGCCTTCGTTGCGGCAACCGGCGTCGACGCAGTCCTGCATCACTTGCCAGATGTTCAGCAGGCCGGCACGGGTCTCCGCTTCCGGGCGCCAGGCACTTTCGTTGGTCAGCATCACCTGGCTGATCGATAAGCCATACGTGGCGCAATGACCGAGCAGGTCCTTGGCGCTTTTGAACGGGAAGGTCAGGGGAGTGGCGTCTTCGACGATGCGATCGGCGCCGGCGGCGTCTTCATCGACCACGAAACCACCGCCCACCGAGTAATACTCGCGACTGCGGATTTGCAGGCCAGCCGCGTCGAAGGCGCGAAAGATCATGCCGTTGGGGTGATAAGCCAGCGGTTTGCGAATCATCGCCAGGTGTTCTTTCTCGTTGAACGCAATGCTGTGTTCGCCGAGCAGGCTCAAGCGTCCGTTGCCACGAATCCCTTGCAGACGGGCGGCGACGGTTTCGGTGTTCACGGTGTCCGGGTGTTCACCTTCCAGGCCGAGCAGCACAGCCTTGTCGCTGCCGTGGCCTTTGCCGGTGGCGCCGAGTGAGCCGTAAAGCTCGACCTTGACGCAGGTGGTAGCGGCCAGCAGCCCTTCACGGCGCAAGCCTTCGGCAAAACGGGCAGCCGCGCGCATCGGGCCGACGGTGTGGGAGCTGGAGGGGCCAATGCCAATCTTGAACAGGTCGAACACGCTTAACGACATGGTTGTTCTCCGGTTTCTTATTAGAGGAATTGGCGCAATCTTCGGTTTGACCCATATTTTTGTGGGAGCGGATTAACCGCCTCACGCTTGATGATTCGTGGCATCGAATAATTCCAAAATGAAGTTCGAGTGCAGGAACGGCTCAACTCGTTCCTGCGCTTATGGAGTTCAGTAACTCAGCTGCGATACACCGGGAAGTCGCTGCACAAGGCAGCGACTTGTCGGGCGATGTGGGCCTCGACATCAGCATCGCCGAGGTGGTTGAGGATGTCGCAAATCCAGCCAGCCACTTCGATACTCTGGGCCTCTTTGAAGCCGCGGCTGGTAATCGCTGGCGTGCCGATGCGCAACCCGGAGGTCACAAACGGCGATTGCGGATCGTTGGGCACGGCGTTCTTGTTCACGGTAATGCCGACGCGACCTAGGGCCGCATCGGCGTCCTTGCCGGTCAGACGCTGCCGGATCAGGCTAACCAGGAACAGATGGTTGTCGGTGCCATCAGACACCACGTCATAACCGCGCTCGATAAATACGTTCGCCATGGCTTGGGCATTGCGGATCACCTGCGCCTGATAGGACTTGAACTCCGGCTCCAACGCTTCCTTGAAACACACGGCTTTGGCGGCGATCACGTGCATCAGTGGGCCACCCTGGCCACCGGGGAATACGGCGGCATTGAGCTTTTTCTCCAGGTCAGGATTGGACTTGGCCAGAATCAAGCCACCGCGCGGTCCGCGCAGAGTCTTGTGGGTCGTGGTGGTGACCACGTCGGCGTAAGGCAGCGGACTCGGGTACAACCCGACCGCCACCAGCCCGGCGAAATGGGCCATATCGACGAACAAGTAAGCACCGACCTTGTCGGCAATCTGGCGGAAGCGCGGGAAGTCCAGGGTTTTGGAGTAAGCCGAGAAGCCGGCGATGATCATCTTCGGCTGGTGCTCGACGGCCAAGCGCTCGACTTCATCGTAGTCGATCAGTCCGGTACGGACGTCGATACCGTACTCCTTAGCGTTGTAGAGTTTGCCGGAAAAACTCACTTTGGCGCCGTGGGTCAAATGCCCGCCATGGGCCAGGCTCATGCCCAGCACAGTGTCACCGGCTTGGAGCAGCGCCAAGAACACTGCCGCGTTTGCTTGGCTGCCGGAATGCGGTTGGACGTTCGCGTAATCGGCGCCGAACAATTGCTTTGCACGGTCGATGGCCAGTTGTTCGACCACGTCGACGTGCTCGCAACCACCGTAATAGCGCTTGCCGGGATAGCCTTCGGCATACTTGTTGGTCAGACCACTGCCTTGCGCCTCCATCACCCGTTGACTGGTGTAGTTTTCCGAGGCGATCAACTCGATGTGATGTTCTTGCCGCACGTCCTCGGCATTAATCGCGGCTAGCAGTTCGTCGTCGTAGCCTTTGATCTGGTCGTGTTTGCTAAACATGGTGTGATCCTCTGTTGTTTTCAGGCGTAGTCGGCGATGGACGGGCAGGCACAGATCAGGTTGCGATCGCCAAACACGTTGTCCACCCGGCCAACCGGCGGCCAGTACTTGCCGTCGACCAAGGTGTAGAGCGGGTAAACCGCCTTCTCGCGGCTGTACGGGTGCGACCACTTGCCAACCAGTTCCGCAGCGGTGTGCGGGGCGTTTTTCAGCGGGTTGTCATCCCTGTCCAGGGTGCCGTTTTCCACCGCACGGATTTCTTCGCGGATGCGGATCATGGCGTCGCAGAAACGGTCCAGTTCTTCCTTGGATTCGCTTTCGGTCGGCTCGATCATCAACGTGCCGGCCACCGGGAATGACATGGTCGGGGCGTGGAAGCCGAAGTCGATCAGGCGCTTGGCCACGTCGTCGACGCTGATGCCGCTGCTGTCTTTCAGCGGGCGCAGGTCGAGAATGCACTCGTGGGCCACCAGGCCGTTGCTGCCGGTGTACAGCACGGGGTAGTGCTCTTCCAGGCGACGGGAGATGTAGTTGGCATTGAGGATCGCCAACTGCGAGGCGCGCTTGAGGCCGGCACCGCCCATCATGCGGATGTACATCCAGGTGATCGGCAGGATGCTCGCGCTGCCGAACGGTGCCGCACAGACCGCGCCTTCCTTGCGCTCCATGTGCGCGTGACCCGGCAGGAACGGGGTCAGGTGCGACTTGACGCCGATCGGGCCAACGCCCGGGCCGCCACCGCCGTGGGGGATGCAGAAAGTCTTGTGCAGGTTCAGGTGCGACACGTCGCCGCCGAACTTGCCCGGTGCGCAGAGGCCGACCATGGCGTTCATGTTGGCGCCGTCGATGTACACCTGACCACCGTGGTCATGAATGATGCCGCAGATTTCGCGGATGCCTTCTTCGAACACGCCGTGGGTCGACGGGTAGGTGATCATCAGTGCGGCGAGGTGTTCGCGGTGCTCGATGGCCTTGGCACGCAGGTCTTCGATGTCGACGTTGCCACGGGCGTCGCACGCGGTGACAACCACACGCATGCCAGCCATTTGCGCGGTAGCCGGGTTGGTACCGTGGGCCGACGACGGGATCAGGCAGATGTCGCGACGGTCTTCGCCACGGCTCTGGTGGTAGGCGCGGATTGCCAAGAGGCCTGCGTACTCACCCTGGGAACCGGCGTTCGGTTGCAGCGAGATCGAGTCGTAACCGGTGGCGGCGCACAGCATCGCTTCCAGTTCATCGGTCAGTTGCTGGTAGCCGGCGCTTTGCTCGGCCGGAGCGAACGGGTGCAGGGCGCCGAACTCGGCCCAGGTCACAGGGATCATTTCACTGGCAGCATTGAGTTTCATGGTGCACGAGCCCAGCGGGATCATGGTGCGATCCAATGCCAGGTCCTTGTCCGCCAACTTGCGCAGGTAGCGCATCAGCTCAGTTTCCGAGTGATAACGGTTGAACACCGGGTGACTGAGGATTCGAGATTTGCGCACCAAGGCCACCGGGATGGTGCTTTGCACGCTCGTAGCAAGAGTGGCGAAGTCCGGCAGCGCGCTGCCTTCAGCCAGCAAACTCCACAGATTCTCAACGTCGGCCTGGGTGCTGGTTTCATCGAGAGACAAGCCCAGACGTTCAGCATCCACGACGCGCAGGTTGATCTGTTGTGAATGAGCCCGCACGTGCAAGGATGAGGTTTGCCCGCCAGTTTTGATCGTCAGCGTGTCGAAGAAATTGGCTTGTTCGACGTTCAAACCCAAAGTGCTTAAACCTTTGGCCAGAATCGCGGTCAGGTGATGCACACGCTGAGCGATCTGCGTCAGGCCTTTCGGGCCGTGGTACACGGCGTACATGCCGGCAATGTTGGCCAGCAGCACTTGCGCGGTGCAGATGTTGCTAGTGGCTTTCTCACGGCGGATGTGTTGCTCGCGGGTTTGCATCGCCAAGCGCAGCGCCGGCTCGCCGAAGCGATCCACCGAGACACCGACCAGACGGCCCGGCATGTCACGCTTGAACGTTTCCTGGGTGGAGAAGTACGCGGCGTGCGGGCCACCGAAGCCCAGTGGCACACCGAAGCGTTGCGCGCTGCCGATGGCCACGTCAGCGCCAAATTCGCCCGGCGCGGCCAGAAGGGTCAGGGCCAGCAGGTCGGCGGCCACCGCGACCAGCGCGTTGGCGGCGTGGAATCGCTCGGTCAGCTCGCGATAGTCGAACAGGTAACCATTGCTCGCCGGGTATTGCAGCAATGCGCCGAAGAACGGTGTTACGTCGCTCAGGTCACGCTCGTCACCAACTACTACGTCGATGCCCAGCGGCTCTGCACGGGTGCGCAGCACGTCAAGGGTTTGCGGGTGGCAATGCACGGAGGCAAAGAACGCCTGGCTACCTTTGTTCTTGCTCAGGCGTTTGCAGAAGGTCATCGCTTCAGCAGCAGCGGTGGCTTCGTCGAGCAGCGAGGCGTTGGCGATTGGCAGGCCGGTCAGGTCGCTGATCAGGGTTTGGAAGTTCAGCAGCGCTTCGAGACGACCCTGAGAAATTTCCGGCTGGTATGGGGTGTAAGCGGTGTACCAGGCCGGGTTCTCCAGCAGGTTGCGCAGGATCGGCGACGGCGTGTAGGTACCGTAGTAACCCTGGCCGATGAAGGTCTTGAACAACTGGTTCTCGCCAGCGATGGCCTTGATTGCGGCGAGGGCGTCAGCTTCGCTCAGGCCGTCCTCGAAACCGAGCACGCTGGTACCTTTGATACTGTCCGGAATCACGCTCGCAGTCAGCTCTTCCAGGGATTCAAAACCGAGACTGAGGAGCATGGCTTGCTCGTCATCGGCACGAGGGCCGATATGGCGAGCGATGAATTCATTACGGGTGTCGAGGAGCGCAGTCATGGGGCATCCTCACTCGTCGGCCTGGTCTTGGATCAGTTGGTTGTAGGCGACCTGGTCAAGCATTCGTGCAAGCGCAGCCGGATCAGCAGGTTGAAAACGGAAGAACCAGCCTTCGCCGAACGGGTCTTCGTTGACCAGTTCTGGGGTATCAATGAGCTTTGAATTGGCTTCGACGATGTCGCCGGCGAGTGGCATGCCGATGGTGCTAGCAGCTTTGACGGATTCAAGCACCGAGACCTCAGCACCGGCTTTAAAACTTCCCAACTCCGGGACCTGGACGAATACCACATCCCCAAGCGCCTGCTGGGCGAAGGCGGTGACACCGACGGTGACAGTGCCGTCAGCTTCGATACGCAGCCATTCGTGATCTTCAGTAAAACGCAATTCGCTCATATCTAATCCTCATTGTTCTGACTCATCCACGGCGGGTGGTGGATGGCGATAGGCAGGCTCGACTTCGGTAGCGAGCGCGTCCAATGAGGAATTAGCAAGGGCAATGCCAACTAAAATTAGTTGTTTTAAATCATATGGTTACGAGTTTTTAAAGGCAGTAATTAGAATTAGCCGTATTGAAATAAATACAATAGTCCGGGCTGGCAGAAAGCGAAAGCCGAGGTAGACAGGTCGCAAAGGTTTTGTCGTGATTTCGATACTGCGTAATGATTTGCGTACAGTGTTCTTTTGGCAGCAACGAACATGCACCCCGCCCAAGACTTCAAGGCCTACCGGGAATACGGTACTTGCGCAGTCGGATGGCAATCGCACTGTGTGAAGTCTGCAAACGCACCGCCAGTAGCCGGCTGGAGGGATAGCTGCTGTAAAGCTGCTCAAGGAGGTTTTTCTCAAAACCTGCGACAGCCTCCTCCAAGCTCGTTACCTCTGCAGTGCTCTGCCGCTCCACCGCCGTGCGCGCAATGTCCAGATCGTCGAGATCCACCAGAGGGGTTTCACAAATGGCTGCCGCCCGGAAGATCACGTTTTGCAGTTGTCGCACGTTGCCCGGCCAGCGATTGCCGAGCAGGGCGGGAAAGGTGCTGGGTGCCAGGTGGCAAATCGGACGCTGGATCTGCGCACAGGCCTGCCGCATGAAGTGCTGGGCCATCAACAGGATGTCGTTGCCGCGCTCGCGCAGCGGCGGCACCTGCAGGTTGAGCACGTTGAGGCGATAGAACAGGTCCTCGCGAAAATGGCCTTCGCTAACCATTTTATCCAAGTTGCGGTGTGTCGCACTGAGGATCCTTACGTTGACCTTGACCTCTCGATCCCCGCCAACCCGACGGAAACACCCATCGCTCAGAAAACGCAGCAGCTTAGCTTGCAGATACGGCGACATTTCCCCGATTTCGTCGAGGAATACCGTACCTTGATCGGCCAGTTCCAGCAGGCCAAGCTTCCCGCCCCGTTGCGCGCCGGTGAAGGCGCCCGCGGCGTAGCCGAACAGCTCACTCTCGGCGAGGTTCTCTGGCAATGCCGCGCAGTTCAAGGCGAGGAACGGCGCGTCACACCGACTGCTGCTCGCATGACAGGCGCGGGCCACCAGCTCTTTACCAGTGCCAGTTTCGCCTTGAATCAGCAGCGGTGCATCGAGCACTCCCACGCGATGGGCGCGAGCCTTGAGTAGATGAATGGGAGGGGAATCACCGAGCAGCGCATCAAACCCATCGGCATGGTCATGGCGCAGCGCCGACAGACGCTCGACGATTCGGCTCGGCTGGTAGAGCGTTATTAAAGCGCCTGCCTCAGTGATCGGCATGGCATCGAGCAACAAGGTCTGCCCACCGAGGCTAACCTCTCGCATCGGCAAGCGAAAAGCGTGTTCGATCAGCGAAGTCAACAAATCAGAATCATTGAACAGCTTGGTCAGTGACTCACCCGCAGGCTCGCACCCGCACAAAGTAATCAGCGCAGCGTTGGCCAACAGCACATGGCCGCATTTATCCACCGCCAGCACCGGGTCGGAACTGGCGGCAAGCAACGCATCAAGCTGCAAGTGTCGACGCTGTCCAGGAAGGATGTCGACCACTTTCACCGCCTGAACGCCTTGCACTCCGAGAAGGGCCTCTCGCAACTCTTCCAACACCTCGACACCAAGCGTCGGAGCATCAATGTAAACGTTCGGCGGGACCATCTCCACAGCATCCAAATTGAAACTGCGCCCGCAAAGCAGGGCTAGGACTTCCTGGGTGATACCAACTCGATCGATGAAAGTGACGTGGATGCGCATAAGTGACCTAACGAGGGTGCGTTTGACTGGGCGAAAAGCTGTTACCGATATTCCGGGGTAGTAGCCCAGCCTCAGTGATCTGAGAGGCAAAACCTCATGCCGAAATCTCTGGTACGCCATGCTGCCGAGCCAAAATTTATTGACAGGTAAGACAATAGACTATAATTGTACTGGTACATAACCAACGTTGTACCACAACCTTAATGATGTCGGAGTAAGCATGACCATTCCACTAGAAACCCATCTGACTATCGGCGGCCTGATTTTTCCGAACATGGATCAGTGCGACTTCACCGGCCCGTTCGAAGCGTTGGCGCGTGTGCCAAATTCGACCTTTTTGACTATTTGGAAGGACAAGGAGCCGGTTCGTGATCTTTTCGGAATGCTGTTGCTGGCTGACACGACGTTGGATGAGGCTCCACAACTCGACGTGCTGCTTGTTCCAGGCGGATATGGCCAGGAAGACTTAATGCACGATGAGGTCGTGCTGTCTTTTCTCCGAAAGCAAGCCGCAAACGCAAAGTACGTTTTCTCAGTTTGTACCGGCGCATTGTTGTGCGGCGGGGCTGGACTGCTTGAGGGGAAGCGCGCGACAACCCATTGGACTGCCATGGAAACACTCCCGTATTTTGGAGCCATCCCAAGTGATGAGCGCGTTGTCATTGACGGGAAATTTGTCAGCGCTGGCGGAGTGACTTCCGGGATAGATGGTTCGCTGGTACTGGCTTCGTTGTTGCGAGGAGACACGGTAGCCCAAGAGCTACAACTCTATATGGCTTACGATCCGGAACCGCCATTTCAGGCGGGCTCACCAAAAAGCGCCCCCTCAAATGTTTTGCGCGCGGTCACAGAGCGGGCAGGGCCGATAACGGCCAAGCGTCTCGGAACTGCTCGCGCTTATCAAGCCGCACGAGCCAATAAAGCATCGGCCGAAGCGTAGGTTCACGGCGGGGGGTTAGCTTTCTACACGGAGAGCGAGGCGATCAATGCCAACCAAAGTACTTGGTGGCATTGATCGTTGCTTCTAGCTCAAGCGGAGAGTGTCGTTGCCACTGCGTGGCGCGCAGCGAGAAGTGCGTCAACAAACACAATGCTCTGTTGCGGAGTCATTTTTGAGGAAGTGATCCTAATGCCCGACTGGGGGGCGACACAGAAATCACGCCCCGTACGCACGAGCCAACCAGCATCAAACAGCCGCTCAGCAACTGCACGCTCATCGGCGATGGGTAACCACAGATTAAGCCCTGCCCCTCCAAGCACGCGAAAACCCTTTTTCCTCAGCAAAGTAAGCAGCGCTGTATGGCGCTCGATATAAGCTGCGCCACCTGAGCTGAATTTTCTGCGCATCGCTGGGCTAGTGAGAAGCTGCAGAGCCAAACGTTGCAAGAACGTACTGACCCAGCCCATTCCAACAGCCTGTCTGTTTTCGAGGCTCTCTATTGTCTGAACGTCCCCAGTTGAAACTGCGAGTCGATAGTCAGGCCCCAAAAATTTGGATAACGACCTGACAACGAGCCAGGGTCCATCATCCCGAACATGCCAAGAGTTGTAAGGGGCAAGCTGTAGAAGGCTGGAATGATCGTCATCTATGAACAGAACATCATCGGCATTGGCAGCGATCTCTTTCAGTGCCAATGCGCGCTCTTTCGAGGTCGAGATGCCGGTTGGATTCTGTGCACGGCTACTAAACAAAACGGCCTTTACGCCCCCATCAAGCGCTGACTGCAAGCTTTCTGGCAGGATTCCGTGCTGATCGAGCGTAAGCGGTACCAGTTCAAATCCCATCAAGCGCGTCAAGGCTAGCAAACTCATATAGCCGGGATCCTCTACACCAACCTTGTCACCCGGAACGAGCCCGGCCGCGTCGAGGGCGCGCTCGATCAAATCGAGAGCGCCGGCGGAAACAAAAATGCCCTTATCCACGGGTACACCGTCAGCCGAGAAGCATTCCACTGCCCACTTCACGAATCCTGGGTTATTCCGCTGCTCACCATAAAGGTGATTCTCCAGATTCATACGAGAGAACGCGTCGCGAATATCGTTTTCGTCGGGAAGAAAGGCTATATCAGGGTTGCCGTCACGCACCGACATCATCTGAGGGAGGCCGGATTCGGACGATGGGCCGGGCGAAGACTGGTTCGCGACGATCGAACCGCGTCTCCCATCAGACACCACCAAGCCTGTCATCTGTAATTGACGATAAGCAACAACCACAGTGTTTTTGTTGACGCCTAGGTCAGCGGCAAGGCTGCGCACTGTGGGAAGGCTTTCACCAGGCTTAAGACGATCATCCAGGATGGCCTGCTCAATCGCACGCCGAATCGACTCTGCCTTGCCTTCAGCAATTTCATGGGGTTGCAGCTTGAACATACAAATCCTCGACTAACTCTTTGCGATCGCTTAACCCACTCGGGGGATTTTGTTTAGCGAACGACTGACTCCTAGGCACGTAGACATACTCTAACTCGAACTGGGACAAACCTACACACAATGACGCACTGTTCAGATGCATGAAGCCAAAATGCTAGGACAAAAAAGGTGCACGACTCATGCCTAAGACATACGGTCGTATTTGATGACGACCATTTGTACCTTTTCTGTTGACCTGAATGGCGTGCCGCTATAAATTCTGCTGGTACAAAAAAAATAACGTACCAGTACATGGCTATTCCTGCCGTCATGTCTAGGTTCGGCTTCTTGTTTCCTAACATAGGAATCCCATCGTGCCCCTAAGTCTGCGTGACCCCATAGAACTGACGCGACACCTGGTTTGCACCAACACGATCAATCCCCCCGGCAATGAAGGCGAGCTCGTAAATGCTTTGGAGCTGGCTCTAAACTCATTGGGACTTGCAACGCTGGTCCAATCGATTGGTAAGGGACGGTCTAATCTTCTCGCATGGAACGCTACGGCGTCCGGATCGAGATTGTGTTTCACAGGCCATCTCGACACAGTCCCATTGGGGGCTGCCCCATGGACCCAAAAGCCATTAGGTGGCGAGGTGATAGGCGATCGTCTTTACGGTCGCGGCTCTTCAGATATGAAAAGCGGTATTGCAGCGTTCCTTAGCGCGCTGGAAAGATTCAAGACTACGAATGGTTTTATGCCACCAGTCTTGGTCGTACTGACCGCTGGTGAGGAGACTGGCTGCGAAGGGGCTAAGCGCTTATGTGAGCTTGACCTGCCCGGCATGGACGTTGGTGCACTACTCATCGGTGAGCCCACCTCGAACCGATGTGTTGTTGGTCACAAAGGCGCACTCTGGCTAACAGGCAAAGCAAACGGGAAAACTGCGCACGGCGCCATGCCTGAACTTGGTGATAACGCTATCTACCACACTGTAGATGCGATCCAAAAATTGCGGCAATTCGACTTTGACACTCCGGTCGATCCATTGCTCGGCAACCCGACCTTGAATGTTGGCACGATCACGGGAGGCATGAATGTCAACTCAGTTCCCGACATCTCCGCCTTCACCATCGATATTCGCACCGTATGCGGGATCTCGCATCACGACCTATGCGGAAAGGTTGGAGCCCATATCGGCGATAAAGTGCAGCTCTCAGCGGATGTCGACGTTCCGGCACTTTCGAACGATCTTTCCAACCTATGGATTCGCCAGGTAACAGAAACTGTCGAGTCAGTTACTGGTGAGAAATCACAGGCACGAACCGTTGCCTTCTTTACCGACGGTCCTGTCCTCAGAGAGGTATTTGGCGACGTACCAGCAATTGTACTAGGCCCCGGAGAGCCCTGTTGTGCGCATCAAACAGATGAATGGTGCAGCGTGGAGCGCATTCATGAGTGCGTAAATATTTATTCCAGAATTCTGGAGGACTGGCAATCGTGAACACCATTCATCAAGTATTCCAAGCGGATTTACGGATGGGCGAAAAATCGTCAGCAGTCGATTCATTCGAAAAGTGCATGGCTGAGAAAAATAGAATGTTGATAACGCTCAGCGCGGTCTTCTTCACTTACTATTTTGCTTTCATCATTGGCGCAGGCTGGTTTCGAGATATCTATGTATTACCGCTGATAGGAGGGCTTAATATAGGAACTGCCTTTGCATTGTCGCAATATTTCTTTGTTGGAGGTCTCGCGTTGATTTATGCATATCGCATGAAGCGCATTGATGCTCAGATAAAGTTGTTTGCCAGCACCTGGAGAGCAGACCATGAACATAATTAAACACTGTACTGCCGGATGTGGCGTTATGCTAATAACAGCCCATGCAAATGCAGCAGATTTGGTACCAGAAGAATACAAGCCTCATGCGTTTTCTGCGTTTTTGACGGTCATTTTACTGACGCTAATCATCACATGGCTGGCTTCAAAGCAAGGAAAAAGCACCCGTGATTTCTACACCGCTGGCGGAGGAATCTCTGGGATTCAGAATGGTTTGGCGATTGCTGGCGACTATCTATCTGCCGCGGCGTTTCTTGGGGTATCAGGTCTAATCGCACTCTATGGGTTTGACGGCATCATTTACCTTGTAGGTTTCTTTGTAGCATTAATGCCTGTTCTTCTATTTGTTGCTGAGCCATGTCGAAATCTTGGTCGCTATACATTTGGCGATGTACTTGCGTATCGTTATGACTTTCGCACGTCTAAGATCCTGGCCGCTACGTCAAGCGTGGTAATTGTAATTGCTTACATGATCCCCCAAATTGTTGGTGGCGCGGTCTTGCTCTATGCCTTGCTAGGCGTGAAGTATGAGGTTTCCGTCGTCGTCGTTGGGGTACTGATGCTCGCATACGTTACACTTGGCGGGATGACGGCAACAACTTGGGTACAAATTATCAAGGCTGGCCTGCTGCTTACCGCTTGTGCAGGGCTAACAATTCTGGCGCTTTTACCGTTCCATCTCAATATCGCAGCCTTTTTCGAGTCGCTGATAAATCAAACTACGCTATTCGATTATCTTGCGCATGGTCGCGCACTTGTTACGGGTGAGGATGCAAAGCTCGTCACGAAAACATTCTTCGAGCCGGGCTTGTACCTGAAAAACCCAATGGAGCAAGTTTCGTTAGGTTTGGCGCTTACGCTCGGTACCGCCGCATTGCCTCATATTCTCATGCGGTTTTTCACTGTTCGTGACGCACAAACCGCACGTAAGTCTGTGCTGTGGGCCATGATTGCGATTGGGGCATGTCATTTACTCATAATTTTCCTGGGCTTCGCCGCGGCTTATTATGTGGGAAGCTCGAACATCATCGCTGGTGAGAAAGGCGGCAACCTGGCAGCTCCGTTACTGGCGCAGTTCCTCGGAGGCGGATCACTTACGGCATCAGGCAACATACTGCTTGGCCTAGTAGCTGCAGTTGCGTTCGCTACAATTGTTGCGGTCGTTGCAGGATTAACCCTCGCAGCTGCATCGTCGCTGGCGCACGACATCTACGTAGGAGCAATCAAGAAGGGCGAAGCTACAGACCGGCAGCAGATGATTGCAGGGAAACTTGCAGCGATTATTGTAGGTGCAGTTGCTATTTTCGCGAGCCTGTTAGCCAAAGGGCAAAATGTGGCACAGTTGGTCGCACTTGCTTATGCCGTTGCAGCATCTGCCAACCTTCCCGCCTTGATAGGTACGCTTTACTGGAAACACTGCAACATATTTGGTGTTATCTGTGGAGTACTTGGTGGAACGTTAACTGCAATAGCTCTTGTACTCGTTTCGCCTAACATGCAATACCCATTGGCCATTCGAGCAGATACTACGTTAGCTATGAATAACCTAACTGACGAAATTCGGACGCTAAAACTGCGTCTTGATGAGCCAAACCTCAACCAGAACGAAATCGATTCCCTTACCTCAAAAATTTCCAAGGCACGCGTAAATCTACAGGCGAACAAGGATAAATTTGACGCTACTGGCACACAAACAACAAGTTTGGTTGGTTTGGAAAAGCCGCTGATCAGTTTGAAAAACCCAGGAATAATTTCCGTTCCACTCGGTGCACTCTTTCTAGTATTGGGATCTTTGCTCTACCGGCGGCGGATAGATGCTGATGAAAAATGGCGGGCTCTAGTGTTTCGACGTGACAGTGGTATCGGAGTGGAAGATGCTGTTAATCATTAACATGATTTAATATGTTTCATCATTGTACTCTTAACGACATAATTACATGGAAGTTGTTGTAGTGTGCGGTAGCTGAAGGGCCGCATCCCCAAAGCGCACCACAACCGCACGCTCGAATTACCACTTGGCATCGATGCTGGCTCCCGAATCCTTTAAGGAGCCAGCACCTTTTCACGCGTCTCAACACACAAATCAAAACTTGTCTAAGCAATTATTTCGAATTCATCACACCCTAAAGGCAAGTGGCAGCTGATTTGACTAATGCCATAGGTTTATAAGTAAAAACTAGAGGCTTATAACTCACGCAATAGAGCCAATCACTGAACCGGTGGAAATGAATCTGGGCCAAGAACACAACTATAAAAACGAGAGGAGCTTCAAAATGAGCAAGTTCACCTTGACCCTAGCCGTGGCTGCGGGGGTTTTGACGCAGCAGGCAGTCGCTGCAGGCTTCATCGAAGACAGCAAGGTATCCGTCAGTTCGCGAACCATTTATTACAACGCCGATGCTCGCGAAGGTCCGAGTACTCCTGCTAACAATCAGCGAGAAACCGCTGAGGGACTCAAGTTCGATTTCCAGTCAGGCTTTACCCAAGGTGTCGTCGGTTTCGGTTTTGACGCCCAGGCGCTGGTCGGTATCCATCTGGACGGTGGCAAGGGCCATCACCCGGACAATAACTCTTTCTCTCCTAGCGATTCTGATGGCTCGGCAGTGGATGAATGGAGTCGCCTTGCGGGCAACGTCAAAGCTCGCTTCTCCAAGACAGAGGCCCATTACGGTAGTGGTCTGCAGCCAAACATGCCGATCCTAATTGCGAACGACACTCGCGTGCTGCCACAAACTTTCGAGGGTGGCACCGTCACCTCGAAGGAAATCGACAACGTGACCTTCAACGTGGGTCAGTTGGAGCACGCGACAGGTCGCGCCTCGAGCAACAGCACCGGCCTGGCGGTGAATGGTGGTACCCAGGAAAGTAACCAGTTCCGTTATGCCGGTGCTGACTGGAAGGTCACCAAGGACCTGACGCTGCAGTACTACTATGCGAACCTAGAAGACTACTATAAGCAGAACTTCCTTGGCTTGGTGCACGTTTACCCGATCAGCACAAACCAGTCGTTCAAGACCGACATTCGCTATTTCGATAGCAGTTCCGATGGCAAGAACGGCGATCCGGGTTACACATTCAATAACAACGGTGGGTTCGCCAAGAACCCAGGCGAGGTCGATAACAAGACCTGGAGCGCCATGTTCACTTACACCCTAGGTGGCAACGCCTTCCTGGTCGGTCATCAGCGCGTCAACGATGACGGCGGCTTCGTCTATTTGAATCAGGGAAGCCTGCTCAATAACAGCGGCCACAATTACGGTGCCGGTGGTGCAAGTTTCTACCTGTTCACCGACGCCATGATCAACAGCTTCGTCCGTGCCGGTGAAAACACCACTTTCGGTCAGTACACCTACGACTTCGCCTCGCTGGGCATTCCAGGCCTGAAGGCTTCGGCCGCCTATCTGCGTGGTGAAAACATCAAAGCTACCAATGGAATAGGTAACGACCAATCCGAATGGGAGCGCGACCTGCGCGTTGATTACGTGATTCAAACAGGAGCGTTGAAAGGGTTTGGTACGACACTGCGTCACGGCACGTATCGTGGCGATACCAATATCAGTGCCCAGGACCAGACCCGTCTGATCTTCAATTACACCTACAGCTTTATGTAATCGGCGTCTCTGCGGGAAAAAGCCTTGCCTTTTGGTGAGGCTTTTTTTTCGCGCAATTTTTTGTTCCAAAAAGCTCGGCCTGTTTCAGGACCTTTGTGCTTTGTCCTACTCAATCTGTAACCGAGGGTACTCTGTGTCTCTAGACCATCTTAACTGGAACGATCTGAGGATCTTTCTGGCCGTTGCGCGAACTGGCAACTTGCTGAAGGCAGCACGCAAGCTGAGCATCGACCAATCCACGGTCAGTCGGCGCGTTGCTCAGCTTGAATACGTTCTTGGCGGCAGCTTGTTCGAGCGAAATCACATGGGGTTTGCTCTAAATGGATTTGGCGGAGAATTGCTTGAGTCGGTGCAAGAAATGGACAACGGCTTTGCGGCGCTGACCGCAACGCTTGAACGGAGATCAAATGCTCTGCATGGTCCAGTGCGCATTGGCACCATGGAGGGCATTGCATCGCTATACCTCAGCAGCAGATTGGTGGACCTCAATCGTGAATTTCCAGCCATAACTGTCGAACTTGTCACCTCTGCGCAGCAGCTGTATGTCTCTCGTCGAGAAGCTGATGTATTTCTGGGCTTTTTCAAGCCTCATGGAAAAGGCCTCGACACTGAGCATATGGGGCGGTTTTCACTCCATCTGTATGCAGCCCCTAGCTATATCGAGCAGTACGGCGCCCCTGAGAACGCCGGGGAGTTATCTCAGCACAAATTTGTGGGCTATATCGGTGATCTGATTCATATCAATGCTGTTCGTTGGCTTGAAGAGGTAGTGGATAAACCGACTTATGCTTTCCAATCCTCCAGCATGCTCGCGCAAATGTTTGCTGCCGCGGCGGGCGTCGGAATAGTGCTACTACCCGAGTTCGCGGACGCTAGCCGCTTCGGGCTACGTCGGCTATTAGCTGAAGACGTCCGCGTAACCCGAGACTTATGGCTAGGCGTACACCATGAACTACGATACATACCTCGCGTTAAAGCGACGGTCAGTTTCCTCGAGACTCTCTTTCTTAAGGATCCACTATTCGCTCAAACCGATTGATAGCCAGGGCGATAAATGTGGGCGAGTCGTCGTACACCAGCTCAGTTTTGCTGGATCAATCAGGGTAACGTCTTCGAGCTGAGTGAGGAAAAGAGCATGACGATTGCGCACGGTTTCCGACACACCGATACAGGAGAGCTGCCAGCCACCAAGATTGCATTGGTCGGCGTTCTGGATAATCCACTCTTCATCGCGGATTAGTGCACGGGCACCGGGGGCCGGGGCTTGGGTCAGTTGCATGGTGCAATCCTTGTCAGGGCTTTAGGCGCGCAGCGAGCACTGGAAAACGGAAGGCAATCACCACATCGGCCTACCCGTATCGGCACTGTCATCGATATTGAATTAATCGTCTGTCGCGTGGGTAGTTATGTCACCCAAGGGGGCATAACGAGGTATAGGACACAACGCATATTGCCCCCAAGCAATCGGCTTTACGATTTTCACCACAGCGATGCGGCGGGTGGCACTTTACCAGTTTTTTAACCCAGAACTGGGCGAATGAGTTATGACGGAGGTACTCATCCCAACACGCAGCGCCATGCAAAACAGTACATACGGCTGGACTCGAAGCTACCGTTACCCAACAGATGCAGACCATTTCCCGTAGCAGATCTGACATTTTTACGCGCGAGTAATAGATGGAGTGGCTACCTGCCAATGCTGGAGTAGCCGTCCTACATACCTTGCGTGGTCAAACGGGTGACATCTGTGCGGCAGCAGTAGCTAATCTCGCATAGTAGATATCAAAGCGCCGCATCGAGCAGAGAGTAGCGTTATCGAAAACATCGGCTCTGCACTTATCCCCCCCCTCTGTCGTCACTCTTAATACACTCCCAGTAGCTATACGAAGAGCGATTCAAGCGACGGCCCACTGCAAGTGGTAGTTGCATTTTTGCAATATTGATTGCGAAAACGCCGGTTATGGCAAACGCTTTATGCCGCCGATACTCCGTAAGTCAGCGCCTTAACTTTCGGAAAAATAATGACTAGAAGCTACTTTGACAGCAGGCTCCTGCAATCTATCGATACCCCTCAACTGCATAACTTGCAGAAACGGAATTGGACCACGCACCAATTCGGGGGTTATGTCATATGAAACTTCGTAGCAAGGTCATCCTTCTGGCGCTTGTCCCTACCTTTGTTCTTGCCGTGGCAGTGAGTGCGGTCTCAATAACCGTGCTATTTCGCTTGGCTCAGGAGGAGGTTGAGCAAGCCCGGCAACTACTGTTAAAAGAGCGTAGTGCAGCGCTCGAAAACCATGTCCAGATGGCTGTCTCTTCCGTAAAAGCCATCTATGACAGCTCGAGCTTTGGCGACGTGGAGGCCAGAGATCGCGCAGTACAGATCCTGCGCAAGCTCTCCTATGGAGAACAGGGCTATTTTTTTGGATATGATCGAGACATCGTGCGACTGTTTTGGGCTGACAAGGATATCGACATAGGTGTTAGCTTTTATAACGCAATGGACGCTAACGGTGTTTACGTTATCCGTGAACTGAACCAGCTAGCGCGTGAGGGTAAACATTTCCTGCGCTACGACTGGCCCATGCCAGGCAGTGACAAGCCGGTACCGAAGCTCGGTTACTCAGTACTCCTAGACAAGTGGGACATGATGATCGGTTCCGCGGTAAACCTTGATGACATTGAGGAGGAAGTCAGTCGCATTGCGCAAACCCAATTCGCTCGAATCAATACTCTAGCCACAGGTATTGTGATTGCGGACCTGGTGTTACTGCTCTTGATTGCGGTCATCGCTGTGATCCTGGGTAATTCGATTATCAAACCTGTCTTGGTTATCCAATCCAATCTCGATGATATCGCCGCCGGTGAAGGTGATTTGACTCGTCGCCTACCTGTCACCAGCAAAGATGAACTTGGAGCCCTAGCCGATTCCTTTAACCAGTTTGTCGAAAAAATTCATGGGGTGGTGAGGCAGATTGTCGAGGTCACTCGCGATCTTGCTGAGCATTCAAAGGAAATGGCCGCCCAAGCACAACAAACTGAACTCGTGATGGATCGCCAAAAACTAGAAACAGACCAAGTCGCGACAGCGGTGCATGAAATGTCTGCTGCGTCACACGAAATCGCTCGTAGTGCTCAAAGCGCCGCTACTGCCGCTAAAGAAACAGATGAGGTTGGGACTGCTGCCCGGGAGGTCGTAAATGGAGGAATCGGGAGTATTCATTCATTGATTGAAGACGTGAAGGTGACGAGCATATCGTTAGACCGGCTTCAGCACGATGCGCAGTCAATTGTCGGTGTGCTTGACGTCATACGCTCAATCGCCGAGCAGACCAATCTGTTAGCGTTGAATGCTGCTATTGAAGCGGCTCGAGCAGGAGAGGCTGGCCGTGGTTTTGCAGTGGTCGCGGATGAAGTGCGAGCTCTCGCAAGCAGGACACAAAACAGTACCCAAGAAATTCAAGGCATGATTAATCGCCTCCAATCAGGCACCTCAGCTGCCGTGAAAGCGATGGTTAGCTCCAGTGAAAAAGGCAAAATTTCTGGCGATCAAGCTAACGAGGCAGGTGATTCGTTAGACGCTATGGCTCAACTAGTCAGTACTATCAATGGTATGAGTGCTCAGATTGCCACCGCCGCTGAGGAGCAAACAGCAGTCGCTGAGGAGATCAATCAAAGCATGACCAGTATTGCCCTAGCGGCTGAAACGGTTGCACAAGAAACTCAAAAGAGCGCCGCTACCGCAAGAAGTGTCGCTGGACTTGGTAGCAGGCTTGACGCACTTGTTAAACAATTCCGCATCTGATCTTTGTTGTCGCAATACCGATCAATGGTCTGCCCCCCCCCAGAATACGCTTACTGTGTGGTATCGAGTTCTTAGGTCATGAGCTCCGTTGCCTGGTGCTTTGACCCCCGGAGCCCGCTGCATGGGGCAAAACAATGACCGAGGCCAGCCATTTGGCGACGAAAAGCCTAGATGTCGCAACCTAATCCGGCGAGACCGAGTTTGAGTGCACTGGTATCGGAAATATCGGGGCTTTGTGTCTGATCAGTTTCAGGATGTCCTGGGATATTTGAGTCGCTAGGACATCTTTCACTTCAGGGCTGTCGGCATCGTGACGGAGTCTGGAGTGACACCGCTGTCAGATGTCAGCTGCATCAGCGTTTAGCCCGTGGGCAACACCAAGCGCTCGGCAAATTGGCCGTCTCCCTGGCTGCGGGAATGTTGATGCCTCCGGGGGACACTACTGTACTTCAAGTCCTGCGCGAAGGGGCTTTCTGGCAGCGTTTAGATGAGCTGGGTCTGCTATCACTTCATTCCAATCACCTCTGACGCATGTGCCACAGCAGCAAATGCCTGCTGATCAGATCCATGCAATTACGTAGCTAATAAGAGAGGGGCGCTTGAGACCTACCCACTAGCTCCATACTGCACGCTTTAGTATCCTCGGACACTTAGCGCCAGAGGCGACGTGCCTATAGGCTTCATGTCGATCTACTAGGGATTGCAATGAACGAATTGGACTCGATCAATGGTGCGGAGGTACCAGGTTGGCCATCGATCTATGTGATAGGGTCGTATGACAGCCGCATTACGTTCTACTCACAGCAAGTCCGAGGCTTCAACCTGGCAAGTGCTCTGGTTGCTAATGGCATACTGCAGGGCAAGAGAAGGTTTGCTGTAATCGGCGCCGGGGCCGCGGGATTATCTGTTTCCGCGGGGTTGTCGATCCTGAAGCCAGATTGTCATGTCGACGTGTTCGAGCGCGAGGAGCAAGCCTTACATTTGCAGCGAGGTTGCTTACAGCGCAACCTTCATCCCCACATTTATGAATGGCCTCGACAAGGTGCTCGTGAGGGAAGTGCTGGCCTGCCCTTTCTCAATTGGAGCGCAGGTACTGCAGACTCAGTTGCAGCCGAGGTTATGCGTCAGTTCGGAACACTTCAGGCGCATCGGCCTAATGCGCTAGCCATCAAGGTGCTGCGAGAAGTCACCGCCATTGAACGTATTGGCACGGCCGCCTATCGAGTTCGGCACCAGTCTGATCGGGGTGATGACCTATTAGCTGCGAGCTATGACGCTGTGTTCATAGCAATTGGCTTTGGTAGAGAGCGTCAGCTCGGTAATGCGCCTTGGAACTCATATTGGTCTGACCGAGGTGTCCCTGGGGCGCCACGATATGCTGATCACGATACAACCATTCTCATTTCAGGAGCAGGGGATGGTGGGCTAATCGATCTTTGCGCTGCAGCACTTCAAGATTTTGATCACACGGCTTTAATCGAACTGGTGACAACCTGGCCGGGCATCGAAGAGATCTCTGAGGCATTATTGCAAATTGATCTTGAGGCTGAGCAGTTCGGAAGGGGCTTCGACTTCCTTGCCGCGTACGGACGATTTGTAGGTCCACGGTTACGCGATGATGGTCTGATTGGCGAGATCGCAGGCCGTCTCCGTAATCGTGTAAATATTATCTTCAATACTCAGCGGGATGAGTTGTTGGTGCAACCAACTTCAACGCTCAACCGGCTATTGGTGTATCTGCTTTTCTCGGCTGCGCATGATGCCGGCCTACCAATTAGGCACCTACCTGGTGAGATTTCAGAGGATGTTGCGCGTCAGGGTTTCTATTTTGTTTCTGGAACAGAACTCAGGGTCGATGAGTTGTTTATACGCCATGGTGCGGCCAAGTTAGAGGCTTTTAGGCCCTTCGAGGATATTCGCGCCGCGTATGAAGCGAACCACGTGAACTGGCTAGCTGCTGATTCGAAGCGTTACTCCCCACCGCACCTATTCCCGAGTGCTGCTCAAGAGCTCGACCACGGTCTTGCCACCGCTAACGTTCCGGTCTCGCGTCATCTTCTCGCTGCTGCGGTGCAACAACAGCCGCAACGGGTTCGGATCGGCCTCGCTGACAGACCCCCATCCATCGTTTGGTCCGGCAATATTCGTCCGATTGATTTGTTAAGTTGGTGGGAAAACGCCGATCGAGCGTTAAACCTCGAGTGTGGCGCTAGGCCGACCGATCTTGGGAGCTTAGCGGGTGCAGTCGCCAGGTTCGTAATTCACGCCCGGCAGGTTCGTATGGAGACTGACGATCGCAGCTGGAACGAATGGTTAACATCGCTTACGCAAAGATCGCCACATGCTCATTCGTTACAATCTCCGATCATAGGGGCAGCAGTCGCTGCGCAAATGCAGTCCGCTATCATCAATGCAGATGTGGTCGCGGCTGAACTGCATGCAGGTATGGACATTTGGACACTTAATCAAGTCGATGAGCATTTGATGACCTACCTCACGACAGGTAGCGAGGCAGCGAACTGGGTAACGTGGAGGATTGAGCCCATTTTACGATCCGAAATGGCTCGGAGGTGGATTGCCTGGCAGATTCGCCTACGGGCCGATTTGGCTTTGCTTGGCAGGCTACTCCGATTGGCGGCATGCACTATAGAGGACGACGGCGACAACACCGATCGACAGGTTTTGGTGGGGCCGCTAAGAATGGCGAACATCATCCGAACGATTACTCTCGCGCTTGCTACTGCCGAGGCTTGGCCCAACTCATTTCCTCGGAGTGTGGCGCCAGGTAACTTTGACAACCGTGCTGATGATGGTACAGAAATAGCCACCATCCATGCCTCTGGTGCAGACCTAATCGAAGGTCGGAGCATCACATTAATGGCGACTCTTCATGCCTGGCAGACATCCTTTGTCCTGCTTTCAGAGCTGAATGCTCCTGCAAGTTTTGAGCAGGCCGGCCAACTATCCTTGTCAGATGCTGGACTGGGAGACATGAGGATGGACGCACCACCTACTCCATGTAATGTGATCATTGGTGTTGATGCGAGTTTTCAGAGAGCATTGGGCCTCGGAGCGCATGCGGTCGTTAACCATATCGCGGCCACTGAAGCTCGTTTGCGCCAGCAGTGGCAAGCCCAGATTGACACAGGGGAAGTGCAAGCATGAGCGAGCTCTTGAGCGATTTTGTGTCGCGCGTAATCTCCGCTGCAGGAGCATTAGATCTTGAGGCAGTGGTTCGGAGTGAATTGGCGTCAGCCGATTTTCGCGGTGGTGCTGGCGAGGATGTGCTGAGGGGCTCGCATCTTCCTGTCGATATCGACACCGTAACCATAGGCCATTTTCCGATCTTGTTCGGCCGTCTGCCTGTCTCGCCCGATGTTGCGTTGGTTCGTGACGGTGTTCGTCGATATCGAAATCAATGTGTTGTTGCTCGCTCCCACTTAGCCCCTGGGCAGGTTCTGGACCTGCAGCTTTGGCTCGTTGGGCCGGACGGCAGTGAAGACGATCCAGAATGGCGAGCACTCGCTTTGGCGATTGAGCGAGATGACCGTGTTGCTAGAAAGCTTGTGTGGTTGCCGCCCGAGCGCTTAGACGAGCGTGATGAAGCATTCGCAGGATTTATAGCTCGTACGTTTTTGGCCCGCCCATGGGAAGCTTTACCACCGCAGCCTGCGGCCCCATTGGACCGTTTAAGCGCTCTTATTGACGTTGCGGCAGAGCTAGGTATCGAACAGTCCGTGGTTGATCGTTGGTTTGAACTGGCCGACTCTGATCTGGCAGATGGGGCTGAACTTATAGATGCACTCGTAGACGCCTGGCCGGAGATAACACCGTGAGTCTCTATCTTCAACGTATCCAACTTCGCAACTTTCGTACATTTGGGCATTTCGATCTCGACCTTGCGGGCGCTCCCGGCGTCGTCATTATCACCGGACCGAACGGGTTAGGAAAAAGCTCCTTCTTCGACGCGATTGAGTGGGGGTTGACGTCAGAAGTAAAGCATTTCGAACGGTATCTCAGTAGAGGTAACACCGAGGCTGATTATCTGACGAGAGAGGGTGCTGAACGGTTCTCGCACGCTGTTAATCTGAGTTTCTCCGACGGCCATCAAGTTGAGCGTGAAGGTAATCGCAATGGACCTAGTGGAACTTCAGATCAAGACTTGAAAAGTCTTCTTGTTAGTCCAGGTTGGGGGCAGCAGGTGGATAGTCTTTCCACCTACTTGGCACTCACTCATTTCTTGGGGCAAGGATCACAACAGCGATTCATGTCGAGAGAGGCTCCCGAGCAGTGGAACGCCCTTCGTGTTCCTTCCGGAGTTGAGCGGCTAGAGCACATACGCAAGCGACTGCGCGGCCGCTCAGCAACACTAGCCCTGAAGCGAAAGGCCGAAACCGCTGCATTGGAGTTGAGTCGACACGAGGACCGTCTCGCCCAGTGGGATGCGCTAATCGAAAGACTACGGCGTCAGGAAGGAAGGACTGAAGCGGCCGGAGCTATTCCTCGAGATCAAATCATCCGTGGGGCTGAGGGTCTTAATCGACGCCTGTCGCTTGTGGCAGATGGAGCGATGGCTCACCCTGCAGTCGATCTGGAGCAGTTCCTTACGGAACTTCGAACTCGGATTGTCGATGCAAATAAAGCCATAGAAGCCGCGGAAAGTCGCCTCATGCAACTGGCTCGCATTCCTGAACAGCATACCAATTTGTCGAGTCGGCAGTCCGCTGCGAGCGCTTCGCTCGTAACACTGCGTGCTGCAAAGATTGAGAGCGAGGAAGCGCTTAGTGCGCTGGAGGCTTCAGTCGAGATTCTGGATAGAAATTGGCGCGATATCTCCAAGCGAGGCCAGCGCTTGAGAGAGCGTATGGCGACTCTTCTAGGTGCTCAGACCGACTTGGACGAAGCTGCAGCAGCAGCTCGACGGCGGATTACGCTTGATGAAAAAAATTCGGAAATTGAAGCTTCAATTGCGGAGCTTCGTCTGGAGTGCTCAAAGGCTGACGAGGAACTTGCGGCGTTGCAGAGTGCGCGTTCCGCTCTTGCTGTTGCTGAGGAACGCCATTCTGCCGCGCTGGCACTCGTCGTAGATTCGGCCAAGCTGTCTGTATTAGAAGACCGGCTTTCGGATGCGTTGCTGCAACAGGACCGCGCGGTTGGCGATGAACCTGAACTTTCTGAGTCAGAGTATGCGGAGTTGGAGGTGGTTGCTAGATCTCTCGTAGAGAGTCGGCGTCTCGAGCTTGAAGAGCGCCGTGATCGCGCCGGGGCCATCTCAAGCGCGCTGGCGACAATTTCTGCGCATCTTGGCGAGCACGATACCAATTGCCCTCTTTGCAAATCGCACTTCGACGTGGGCGAGCTCAAAAAACTGGCCGAACTTTCTGCGAGGGAGGCGGACGAGGGGCTCCCAGTTGCACAAACGCGTCTTGATGATGCTCAGGCGAAGCTGTCGTTCGCTCAGAGCCAAAGAGCTGCGGCCGTCGGTGCCTTAGCAGAAATAGATGATGCGGCACAGGAAGTTGATAATGCGCAATCTGCTCTAGATGCCCTGCGCAACGAACTGTTCGCTCGTCTGGAGCTTATGGATTCGGTAAGCGATATCGCCGCGGTGGCTGCTGCCCGGCTGGGTGAGTGGGAGATTCGGCTCGACTCTGCACGGCGCGCACTTGCCTCGATGGAAATAGGGGCGGTTGAGATGCAGCACAAGCGAAATCATTGCTTTGAGCGGCTGCAACAATTGGAAGCGGATGTTACCGATGTGCGCACTGAAATTGCTCGTGCGATTTCAGATCTGGCGGGGGCTGAGCGGCGTTTCCAAGTAAGGGGAGGGGAGGAGGGGCTCAGTCCTGAAAATGTTCCCGCACTACTAGCCAAGGTTCAGGCAGACATCGATGAAGTCGATGCTGCGCAGGAAGCTGCACGTCGCTTAAATGCTGTCGAGCTCCAAGTATTGTCTGAATCGAAAGCAGAAAATTTGCGATTGGGCGGAGCGTTGGCCGAGCAAGAACAGACTTGGGCCGAATTTGAGAAGCAGATTACAGAGTTGACCGGTATGTGGTCGTCGCATGGGTTATTACCACCACCAACTCAAGCGGTCTTCGAGCATAAATTGGCAGAGCTCAGCAGTCGACGGTTTGATCTCAGCGCAATCGAGTCAGAGCGGCAGCGATTAGTCGCGGCACTGGAGTTCACGTCCGGTCAGGAAGAGTTGGATAATTTGCGGGGTATGGTTTCGGCACAGATCGGCACTGGGTCGGTCGAGACGACCCGTGCGAACATGGAGGCCGCGGTTGCGGCAGCCCGCTCTCATGCATCACGAATTCAAGTAGCGCGTGAGGCGATCCATCGTCTTGCTGAGCGATTACAAGATGAGGCTGACTCCTTTTCAGATCAGTTTCTGCGCCCATTAAACGAATTAATCGGCGCCTTCAACGATGCTCTTCTCACCAGCCCCGGGACATCAGTGTTCTTTAATGCGGACTATTTCGCTGACCGAACCGAATTTAGCGCTCGCATCCGTCGTCGCGCGCAGGATGGAGGTAGTTCCGAAATCCGTAATCTTAATCCCCAGCTCATCCTGAGCGAGGGGCAGTTAGCTGCCAACGGTTTCAGTATTCTTTGCAGTGCTAGCGTCTCCTATCCTTGGTCGAGGTGGCGAGCGCTCCTTTTGGATGATCCCCTACAACACAACGATGTGATCCACTCGGCTGCATTCACGGACGTGATGCGTAATCTCGTTGAGTTGGAGGGCTACCAAGTCCTAATGTCGAGTCACGATCGTGCTGAGACCGAGTTTGTTGAACGAAAATTTAGTGCTGCAGGATTGCCGTGCACAGTAGTGCAGCTAATTTCAGCCGCGCCAGGTGGTGTCTCTTATGAGGTTCGAAACAACGCTGCTGCGTCAGAAATCATTCAGGGCTACAGGATGCAGCACTCGGTGGAACAAAACGACAACTCAGCGGATAACTGGCGCTTCCATAATTGAAAAGGTAAGCCGTGGGTAACACGGAATATGTATTGAGAGGGTAGGTTGCCAGCGACAATAAATCTCGCGTGGCTAGCTATCGCATCGATACTACCTTTACTCCCCTGGTTCCCTGAATGGCTGAAACTGACAAGTTTCCAGTGGCGGCTTGTTGGATGTGTTCACTCCACCAGGTCATCATGGGGCGTCTTCTCTCTATGTAATCCGCGCGATTATAAGCGCTACGCACCTCGTCTTTGTCCACATGCGCAAGTGCGACCTCGATCAGCTCTGGGTCCCATCCCTGTTCGTTTAAGATGGTGCTAGCCATGGAGCGCATTCCATGGCTCACCAATCGACCTTCAAAGCCCATGCGCTTCAGGGCCATGTTTGCCGTCTGGCTATTGCAGTGAGTTCGTGGATCTCTATCTGCTGGAAACACAAACTCCCGATGACCGCTGTAGGGTTTTATTGTCTCAAGCAAAGCAAGAGCGTGTTCGGTCAGTGGTATAACGTGTGCTCGTCGCTTCTTCATCCGCTCCGCTGGGATCGTCCAGGTTTTCTTGTCGAGGTCGATGTCGGCCCAGGAAGTTGTGGCGGCCTCCGCAGGACGCGTCATGGTGTGGAGTTGCCATTCGATCAGGCAGCGTGTCGTTCTCTTTATGCTCGCATTGGCGATGGCGACCATTAGCTCTGGCAGCTCTTCTGGGCGGAGGGCAGCCATATTTTGCTTTTTCGGTTTTTTGAAAACCGCCCGGATGCCACTGAGTGGATTGGCAAAGATCATCCCCGAGTTCACACCGTAGGTCATAATCTCGTTGAGTCGTTGGGTCAGTCGCTTCACTGTCTCCAAACTGCCTTTGGTTTCCAAAGGGCGCAGCAACTGGATGACCATCGGGGCATTGCACTGGGAGATGGGTGTTGTTCCCAGTGATGGAAAGACATGCAATGTGAGCGAACGCCAGATGTCCTCGGCATAAGCTTGAGTGACAGAATCCTTTTTGAGTTCAAACCAGGCAGACGCCACGTTTTCGAATGTGTGCTCGGTTGCCTGCCTTTTTGTTTGCTCCAAGGCGCTACGATGCTCTTTCGGGTCGATGCCCTGAGCGAGCAGTTCTCTAGCTTCGACGGTCTTCTTCCTGGCTTGCGCGAGGGAGAGCTCTGGGTAGGTGCCGAACCCCATATTGATACGATTCTTGGTGACCGGCTGCCGGTAGTTGAAGTTCCAGAGCGTCGAGCCGTTGACTCTCACCCGAAGCTGAAGGCCGTCCCCATCGCTGAGGACGTAATCCTTGTCTTTCGGTTTTACCGCTTTGAGTTGGCGATCAGAGAGTCGGGTGGTTTGGGCGCACATGAGGTATTCCATGACATCATTCGGTATTCCAAAAACTACCACTGAAGGGCTTGGAATACCATGTGGAATACAAGATGGCGTGGATTATGTCGGACGTCTGTGGACGCTAATAGACACCAAGGCCCTGTATTTACTGGATTTCAGGCACAAAAAAAGACGTCCGTGGACGTCTTTAGATGTTGAAGTGGTGGAGCCGGGGGGATTTGAACCCCCGTCCGCCAGTACTCCGCTGTCGGTACTACATGCGTAGCCGTTTCTATTAAGTTAACCCTCAGCGACCCGAAGGGCAGGGTGCTTTGGGCGAGTTGTGTAAGTTTTAGCCGCTTCGTCCACAACGTACTGCACGGCGATTCTGTTCTATATGACAATCACTTTGGGTTTACAGACATCCCCTGATGATTGCTGGACCCGAAGGTACCAGGAGGGAAGGGCTAAGGCTGCTTACGCAGCGAGAGCGTATTCCCCGTAGGTTTCGTCATTGGCAACTATAAGAAGTTGCAACAGTGGATTTACGAGTTCTGTTACCAACTCGGCATGCACCTAAAGTTTCGCAACCGGCGTCGAATCCTAAACGGCCCCGTGCTTGTAACTCGTTGTTTCTTGGTGAGTGACAAGCCTGTGCAGTGTACGTCAATCGGTCACAGAAGGCCAACCCGAAGGTTGGCCTCGGGCAATCAGCGAGTCACTGATTGCCGCCTTTGTCCGAGTCTTGCAGGCTTTGCAGGGCCTTGGAGGTGATCTCGATGCATTTCTTGTCATCGCCTGCCGCATGGGCTGCCTTGGCTTGGGAAACGGCGGTGTCGATTTCGCCAGATTTGCCGCTGGTGTCGGTGGCGAGCAACGCTTTACCGTTGTTGATTTTGTCCAGGTTGATTTGGCACAGATCGTCTTTTGTTCCGGCCGCAAACGCGGGGGACGCCAGCATCGCAGCGGTAATGAACAAACCAGCAAGAGCGGAACGCTTCATGGGTATCTCCTTGTGCAAATAGGGCTCGATGCTGCCGGTTTTCCGTGCAGCCAGCGAGGTCACTGATGAGCCTCGTTTGTCGAGGCCTATGCAGATGACTACGCCGGCGCGCAGGGGTTCTGTTTTGTCGCTGGATTAGTCGAAAAACCCCGAAATCATTAGGTTTTGCACCCAAAGAGGGCGGCCCTAGTGGGCGCGCGCCTGGGTTACTCGATCCACCAGGTACACCAGGCCGTGGTAATCAATTCCACCGTGTTGTGTCAGGCCAATCTCACACGTACGGCTGGTGGAGATGCCCTCGCTGCAATACTGCACGGCGTCCTTCAGGGTGCGTAGCGAGTGGGCATTCAATTCGGGCGTGGTAAAGCCTTTGTCGCCGGCAAAACCACAACAATGAATGCCTTCAGGGATCACCACGTTTTTGCTGCAACGCCTGGCCAAGTCGATCAGCGCCTGGCTTTCTCCTAAATGCTGGGTGCTGCAGGTGACATGCACGGCGATCGGGGCTTCCTGGGGGGTGAAGTCGAGGCGGTCCATCAGGTGCGTGCGGATAAAACGCACGGGGTCGTAGAGGTCGAGACGGGTTTCGGCCAGGTCCTGGACCAGGCGCAGGGTGCACGGGCTGGTGTCGCAGTAGATCGGGTCGAGGCCGCCACGGCTGGCGTGGAGCAGGGCGCCGATCAGTTCCTGGCGTTTGTGTTCGGCTTGTTCGGCGTAGCCCTTGGATGCGAATGGTTGGCCGCAGCAGAGGTTGTCCTGATTGTCGGGGAAGACTACCTGGTAACCGGCTTTTTCCAGCAGGCCACGGGTTTTGTCGTACAGCGACATCTGTTCGTGGTCGCCGGCTGCCGGGCCCATCGCGCGTGATACGCAGGCGGCGAGGTACACCACGCGGGGTCGCTCATCGCTCACGGCGGGGCTGAAGCGAATGGCCTTTTCCGGTTGCGGCATGGCGTTGGTCCATTGGGGGATTTGCCCCTTGGACAGCCGGGTTACCGTGGCCGAGAGCTTCGCCAGTCGCGGAGCGCCCAGCAGCATGCGCGCACCGTTGGCCACGTGCAGGGTGAAGCGCGCACCTTGCAGTGCCGTGGCGAAATGCGTCGACAGCCATTCGGCGGTTTTCGTACGGTCGGCGTCGCGGCTGCGCAGCTTTTTCACCAGGTCGCCGGTATTGATTCCCACGGGGCAACGCTGAGCACAAAGCCCGGTCGCCGCGCAGGTGTCGATGCCCTGGTATTGATAGGCCGCTTCCAGTTCAGTGGTGTCGATACCGGCGCGTTTCCTGGCCTGGATATCACGCCAGATCACAATGCGCTGGCGCGGGCTCAGGGTCAGCCCCTTCGACGGGCACACCGGTTCGCAGAAACCGCACTCGATGCACTTATCCACAAGCTCGTCGGCGGCGGGCAGTGGCTTGAGGTGCTTGAGGTGGATTTGCGGGTCTTCGCTGAGCACCACGTCCGGGTTGAGAATGCCGTTGGGGTCAAGCAGGCGCTTGACCTGCCACATCAATTGGTAGGCATCGCTGCCCCATTCCAGCTCGACGAAGGGCGCCATGTTGCGACCGGTGCCATGCTCCGCCTTCAACGAACCGCCAAACTCCACGGCCACCAGTTGTGCGACGTCGTCCATGAACGCCTGGTAGCGTGCGACTTCTTCCGCGCTGTTGAAGCCTTGAGTGAACACAAAGTGCAGATTGCCTTCCAGGGCGTGTCCGAAAAGGATCGCTTCGTCGTAGTGATGTTTGTCGAACAACTCGATCAGGCGATTAACGCCAATGGCCAGTTGTTCCACCGGGAAGGTCACGTCTTCGATAATCACGGTGGTGCCGGTTTTGCGCACGGCGCCCACGGCGGGGAAGGTGTCTTTGCGGATTGCCCACAGGCGGGCGTTTTCCACCGGGTCTTCAGTGAAGTCGACTTGTTTCTCCACCGGGAAGCTGGCCAGGGAAGCCATGATCAGCGCCAGTTGCTCATGCAGCAGCGAGGGCGAGGCGGCGCGGGATTCGATCAGCAGGGCGCAGGCATTTTCCGATAGCTGCTGTACGAAAGCCGGCATGCCGGGTTTGTCCTGCACCGAACGCATGCTGCGCCGGTCCAGTAGTTCAACCGCTGAAACAGGTTGGGTTTTGAGTGCCGTCACTGCGTTGCAGCAGGTTTCCACATCCGGGAACACGATCAGGGCCGAGGCTTTGTTCGGGTGGTCGATCACCGTGTCGTAGGTCACTGCGCTGATAAAACCCAGGGTGCCTTCGGAGCCGACCAGCAAATGGCTGAGGATATCCAGTGGCTCGTCGAAATCCACCAGGGCGTTGAGTGACAACCCGGTGGTATTTTTCAGACGGTATTTGTGGCGGATTTTTGCAGCCAGTTCAGCATTTGCCCGGGTTTCGCGACCCAGGGTTGCCAGGCGTTCAAGCAGGTCGCCGTGACGTTGGCGAAAGGCCGCAACACTGGCCGGATCTTCTGTGTCCAAGCGGCTGCCATCGGCCAGCACCAGGCGAATTCCTGCGAGGGTGTGATAGGTATTCTGCGCCGTGCCGCAGCACATGCCGCTGGCATTGTTGGCGACGATGCCGCCAATCTTGCAGGCATTGATCGACGCCGGGTCCGGGCCGATCTTGCGCCCGAACGGTGCCAGCCAGGCGTTGGCCTGCGCCCCGATCACGCCGGGCTGCAGACGAATTTGTGTGCCCTGGCCGCGAATCTCACGCCCGTTCCAATTGTCCCCCAGCACGATCAGTACCGAGTCGCTGATTGCCTGTCCGGAAAGGCTGGTGCCCGCCGCACGAAAGGTCACCGGCACGCGATCGCGTTGAGCCAGTTGCAGCAGCGCCACCACCTCATCTTCCGACTCGACACGGATCACCAGTTGTGGGATCAGTCGGTAAAAGCTGGCGTCGGTGCCGAAGGCGAGGGTGGAAAGTGGATCGTCGAAACGACGATCTTTCGGGATCAGTTGTGCGGCGTCGCTCAGAAAAGCAGCAGGCAGGCTCATCGGTCCTCCAGAAATAGCAGACGCCGGAATCGCTGCCCGGCGTCGGTTCTTACCCTATCGCGTGCAGGTCTTAGTGCACCAGCATACCGGTGAACCAGTAAGCCTGGGCCAAGGTGATCAGCCCGACGATCGTCGCGAAAAACAGGCTGTGCTTGAGGGTAAAGCGGAACAGGTCGGATTCCTTGCCCACCAGGCCAGTGGCGGCGCATGCCACGGCAATCGACTGCGGCGAGATCATCTTGCCGGTCACGCCGCCGCTGGTGTTCGCCGCTACCAGCAAGGTGTCGTTGACGCCGATCTGGTGCGCGGTGGTGGCTTGCAGCGAGCTGAACAGGGCATTGGATGAAGTATCAGAACCCGTCAGGAATACCCCGAGCCAGCCGAGGAATGGCGAGAAGAACGGGAATGCCGCGCCGGTAGCTGCCAGCACCAGGGCCATGGTTGATGACATGCCCGAATAGTTGGTGACGAAGGCAAAGGCCAGCACCATGCCGATGGAAAGGATCGGCCAGCGCAGCTCATAAAAGGTTTCTTTCAAGGTGGTCAGACCAGTTTTGAAATCAATCTTCAGCACCAGCATCGATACCAGGGCGGAGAAGAAAATCGCCGTGCCGGTTGCCGAAATCGGATCAAGCTTGAATACCGCGGGGATGGCCGTTGGCGTAGCAACGATGGGCGCAACCTTGATCACCAGTTGATCCAGGTGCGGGATCGCAAAGTTGAATACCGAGCTGTACATCGCGCCGCCGGCGGCGAACATCGCCTTGAAGGGCTTGAGGGTCCAGATGGTGACCAGCACGGTCAGGATCAGGAACGGCGACCAGGCCTTGAAAATTTCCCCCAGGCTGTAAGGCGAAGCCAGGGTGTTGCGAGGCAGGCCAAAGCCACCGGCGCTGGCAGTGACGGCAGTGCCGGACGTTGCGCCAGCGATTTGCGCGCCGGCACTGCGCTTGGGCTGCCAGACTTTCAGGAACAGGGTCAGGGAAATCAGGCTGGCCAGGGCCGAGGTGATGTCCGGCAGTTCCGGGCCGATGTAGTTCGAGGTGAAGAACTGGGTAACGGCGAAGCTCAGGCCCGCAACCAGCGCGGCAGGCCAGGTTTCCTTGACGCCGCGCAGGCCGTCCATCATGAACACCAGCCAGAACGGCACGAACAGCGACAGCAGCGGCAGCTGGCGACCGGCCATGGCGCCGATCTTAAACGCGTCGATCCCGGTCACTTGCCCGGCCACGATGATCGGAATCCCCAGTGCGCCGAACGCAACGGGGGCGGTGTTGGCAATCAGGCACAGGCCGGCGGCATACAGCGGGTTGAAACCCAGGCCTACCAGCAGTGCGGCAGTAATCGCCACCGGTGCGCCGAAACCGGCGGCGCCTTCCAGGAACGCGCCGAAGCAGAAGCCGATCAGCAGCACTTGCAGGCGCTGGTCGTCGGTAATCGACAGCACGGAGCTGCGGATGATTTCGAACTGGCCGCTCTTGACCGTCAGTTTGTACAGGAATACGGCGGCGACGATGATCCAGGCGATTGGCCACAGGCCGTAGGCGAAGCCATAACCGGCGGCGGCGAGCGCCATGTCGACCGGCATCTGGAAGGCAAATATCGCCACCAGGATCGACAGTGCCAGGGTGATGCTGCCCGCAACGTGGCCTTTGAGGCGAAACACCGCCAGGGCCAGGAAGAAAAATACGATGGGAATGACGGCGGCCAGTGCGGACAGGCCGAGGCTGCCGAGCGGGCTGTAGAGCTGTTGCCAGGTTTGCATATGGGGTGGCCCCTAATTGTTGTTGGTCAGGCACTGCTTGGATGATTTGGGTAATTGGTATTACCAATTTACAATCACCGTTGGCTAGGTTAAAAGCCTTCTGGGGGATGTGTCAATTTGCCGCTTGTGAATCTTTGGTCGTAGGTCGGGGTTGGTGGGTGCTGATTGGCTTAAACGAGGGCGCTCTGATAGGTGCCGGATACGCGGCGATAGGCCAGAATAGGGGCCCCGGCGAGTGGTCGGGATGGTGGAGAGTGAGTTATGGGGTTTGATCAGGTGCGTCAGCGCCGTTTGTCTGACGACATCGTCGAGCAGCTTGAGGGCATGATCCTTGAGGGCACGCTGAAGTCGGGCGAGCGCTTGCCGGCCGAGCGCGCACTGGCCGAGCAGTTCGGGGTGTCGCGGCCGTCGTTGCGTGAGGCGATCCAGAAGCTGGTGGCAAAAGGTTTGCTGATCAGTCGCCAAGGTGGTGGCAATTATGTGGTGGAGTCGTTGGGTTCAACCTTCAGTGATCCGCTGCTGCATCTGCTGGAAAATAATCCGGAGGCTCAGCGTGATCTTCTGGAGTTTCGTCAGACCCTGGAGGCCTCGTGCGCGTATTACGCAGCGTTGCGTGCCACTGAGGTGGACCGCGAGCGGCTAACGGCAGCGTTCGAGGAGTTGCAGGATTGCTACACGCGGTCGGATGAAGTGAGCCGGGCGGAAGAGGGCGCGGCGGATGCGAGGTTTCACCTGGCCATCGCCGAGGCCAGCCATAACGCGGTATTGCTGCACACCATTCGCGGCCTGTTCGACCTGCTCAAGCGTAATGTGGTGACCAATATTGGCGGCATGTACCAGCAGCGTACGGAGACCCGCGACATGCTGATCAATCAGCATCGGGACCTGTACCTGGCGATTATCGAGGGGCGTGCCGAGCAGGCACGGGAAGTCTCAACACGTCACCTGCTGTATGTGCAGGAAGTGCTGGAGGAAGTGCGGCAGGAGGTTCAGCGCATGGCCCGGGCGGAACGGCGCAAAGGGATGTAGCAAATGCTGTGGATGAGGGAGCGGGCTCCGTCATCCACATCAAGTCACAAGAAAGTCAGTCTTCCTTGCCCTTGTTGCGCACGGCACGCTGCAATTCCCGGTTGGAATCGCGCTCGCGCTCGGTATCACGCTTGTCGTATTCCTTCTTGCCCTTGCCCAGTGCGATCTCGCACTTGACCAGGTGCTTGCTCCAGTACCACGACAGGCAGACACAGGCGTAGCCCTTTTGCTGCACGGCGGCGTGGAGCTTTTCAAGCTCGCGGGCATTGAGCAACAGCTTGCGCGTGCGCACCGGGTCGGCGATCACGTGGGTGCTCGCGGTCATCAGCGGCGTGATATGACTGCCGAGCAGCCATGCCTCGCCGTCTTTGAGCAGCACATAACTGTCGACCAGCTGCAGCTTGCTGGCACGCAGACTTTTTACTTCCCAGCCGGCCAGGACCAGACCAGCCTCGAAACGATGTTCGATGAAGTAATCGTGTCGCGCCTTTTTATTTTGCGCGATGGTCCCTGTTGGGTGTTTCTTTTGTTTAGCCATAGGGGCGGCATTATAGGGAGTTGCGAGCGCGTCGGCTACGGTCAACCTGCGTGCTTGAGCGTGTTGAATGAATCCCGGACAATGCAGGCTGGTTTTTGATTTTTTTCTTTCGCGAATCCTGTTGTCCTTTCGCGATGTTTGCCGCTCAGCTGTGGAAATAACGCTCACATGACGACGCATATTCAACGTTCGGCCCTGCTGCCTTATCCGGCACAGGCGCTCTATGACCTGGTCAACGACGTGGCGCGTTACCCGGAGTTCCTGCCTTGGTGTTCGACTGCCGAGGTGTTGGAGAGCAGTGATGAGCACATGGTTGCCAGCGTGGGGGTGGCAAAGGGCGGCTTGAGCCAGCACTTTGTCACGCGCAACACGCTGGTGCCCGGGCAGTCCATCGAGATGAATCTCGAAGAAGGTCCGTTCACTCAGTTGCACGGTGTGTGGGTGTTCAAGGCGTTGAACGAGAAAGCCTGCAAGATCAGCCTGGACCTGTCGTTCGACTATGCCGGCCCTATCGTGCGTGCCACCCTGGGGCCACTGTTCAATCAGGCGGCGAATACTCTGGTGGACGCGTTTTGCCAACGCGCCAAGCAAATGCATGGCTGAGCCATTGGTTGAAATCGAGGTGGTGTATGCCGCGGTGGATCGCCAGGTGTTGATGAGCCTGGCAGTGGCGCCGGGCTCAACCCTCAGGGCCGCAGTGTTGGGCTCGGGAATGGCTGCGCAATTTCCGGAGCTGAATCTGCAGGATTGCCCCTTGGGGATTTTCGGCAAGGTGGTGGCAGACGCTGACGTGCGTGTGGTGCAGGCTGGAGACCGAATCGAGATCTATCGGCCATTGCTGGCAGATCCGATGGAGATACGTCGCTTGCGTGCGGCGAAGGCTGCCAAGGCAAAACAGCAGAATTCATAGCTTGAGAAACGGCAGACAACAAAAAGCCCGGCATGCCGGGCTTTTTATCGAGCGTTACAAACTTACTGCGGGCTGGCGTCCAGAGGTTCTGGAGTTGGCACCGGAACGGTTTGCACGCCGTCGACGCCTTTCTGGATCTCGTCCAGCAACGAGCCAGGCTTGGCCGGTACCTCGGACTTGGGCTTCTCCTCGTTCTGCGCGGGCGCAGGAGCGGTGGTGCCGTTGTCCTTGCCCAGCAAGGCTTCATCGCGGCTTACGCCCGGTTTGAAGTCCCCCGACAGGCTGACGAGCTGGTCATTGCCATTGAAGATGACACTGACCCGCTCCTGCAGGCGTTCACCGCCACCAGGTTGGATGCTATAGAGATAATCCCAGCGATCGGCATGGAATGTGTCGGTCAGCAGGGGATTGCCCATGATAAACCGTACTTGCCGTCGGGTCATTCCCGGGCGTAACTGGTCTATCATGTCCTGCGTGACGACATTGCCCTGCTGGATGTCGATTTTGTAAACCCCGGGGAATGAACAACCGGCGAGTGCGAGCAGTCCCACAAAGGTGAAACTGGTTAGCAAGAGCTTGGTGTTTTGCATCGGTGGGCGACTTCCACTATCTTGGCTGGGACAACGTAAACGCCGATCATACCCGTATTAAGAGAAGCTGCGAAGCAGCATCCGCGAGAAAGCTAACCATGGTTGAAAATAGCGAACTACGCAAAGCCGGTCTTAAAGTGACTCTGCCACGAGTCAAGATTCTACAAATGCTCGATTCTGCTGAGCAGCGCCACATGAGTGCCGAGGATGTATACAAGGCGCTGATGGAGTCTAACGAGGACGTCGGCCTGGCCACGGTTTACCGTGTTCTGACCCAGTTTGAAGCAGCAGGACTGGTGGTTCGTCATAATTTCGACGGCGGTCATGCAGTGTTCGAATTGGCCGACGGCGGTCATCACGACCACATGGTTGACCTGGATACCAATGAGGTTATCGAGTTCACCAGTCCGGAAATCGAGAAGCTCCAGCACATGATCGCTGAGCAGCATGGATTCGATTTGGTGGACCACAATCTGGTTCTCTACATACGTAAGAAAAAGTAAGAAAGCTACGCAGATTCGCTCTGCGAAACGATCGAAGGCGACCCTAGGGTCGCCTTCGTGCTTTCTATAGAAAGAAAATACTCAGTAAGCCAGGCTTCAGACCTTCGCGGTTACCACCATTTTCTTCGCGTGAGCCAAGGACTCCTTGGTCAGGTCGATGCCGCCGAGCATCCGTGCCACTTCTTCTACCCGTTCGGTCTTGTTCAGCTTGGACACGGCGGTATGGGTCGCATCGCTGCCTCGCACCTTGTGCACGAACAAGTGCTGATGCCCTTGGGCGGCTACTTGTGGCAAGTGGGTAACGGTCAGTACCTGGCCGCGATCGCCCAGCCGGCGCAACAACTGGCCCACGATCTCGGCAGTCGGGCCGCCGATCCCTACGTCCACTTCATCGAATACCAGTGTAGGCACGCGAGAGGTCTGGGCGGTGATCACCTGAATCGCCAGGCTGATCCGAGACAGCTCGCCGCCGGAAGCTACCTTTGCCAGTGCCTTGAGTGGCTGGCCTGGGTTCGCGCTGACCAGCAGTTCTACCTGTTCAAGGCCGTTGGGCAGCAGTTCATTGCTGGTGTTGGTGTGCAACTCGATGGTGAAGCGCCCGCCGGGCATGCCCAGGCGCTGGATTTCCTGCTCCACCGCGCTGGCCAGGCCGGTCGCTGCCTGATGGCGCAGGTCGCTGAGTTCTCGGGCTTTCTCTTGATAATGGCGAGCAAAGGACGCCAGCTCTTCACCCAGTCGCTCGATGGATTCGTCATTAGCGTTCAGGGTTTCAATTTCATCCAGCAGCTTTTGCTGCATGGTTGCGACTTCGGTCGGCTGGATCCGGTGTTTGCGCGCCAGGGTGTAGATGGTGTCCAGGCGCTCTTCTATATCCTGCAGGCGGGCTGGGTCGGCATCGAAGTGATCGAGGAAACGGTTCAGTTCGCCCACGGCTTCTTCTACCTGGATTTGCGCGCTGGTCAGCAAGGTGGTGGCTTCGTTCAGCGAGCCTGATGCGTTATTCACGCTGGATAGTCGGTTCAGGCTGGCAGTCAGGGCGTTGAGCACATTGCCGGAATCACTTTCGCTGCACTGCTCCACCACTTGCCGGCAGATGCCCAGCAGGGTTTCGGCGTTGGTCAGGTTCTTGTGTTCCTGTTCCAGTTGCTCCAGTTCTGTCTCGCCGAGCCCCAGGCTTTCCAGTTCTTCCAGTTGGTAGCTGAGTAACTGGTGACGGGCGCGCTGCTCGTCGCCGGAGTTGGAGAGGCGCTCCAGCTCCTGGCGGGTCTGGCGCCAGCGTTGCGCGGCCAGTTGCACTTGGCGCGCAAGGTCCGTGGCGCCGGCGTACTCGTCGAGGAGTCGGCGATGGGTGTCGGTTTTCAGCAGGGACTGGTGTTCATGCTGGCTGTGGATATCGATCAGCAGTTCGCCCAGGGCTTTCAGGTCGCCGAGCGGGCAGGGCGTGCCATTTATATAGCCGCGGGAGCGCCCTTCGGCCGTGATCACCCGGCGCAGGATGCACGGGCCTTCATTGTTAAGGTCGCGCTCGGCAAGCCAGGCCTCGGCTTCCGGGATATCGGCCAGGTCAAAGGTGGCGAGGATGTCGGCCTTGTCGGCGCCCGGGCGTACCACCCCGCTGTCGGCGCGATCACCCAGGGTCAGGCCCAGGGCGTCGAGCATGATCGACTTGCCGGCGCCGGTTTCGCCTGTGATTACGCTCATCCCGCGATCCAGTTCAAGATCCAGGTGTTCAACGATGGCGTAGTTATGTACGGACAGGTGCACCAGCATGACGGCCGCTCCCAGGCTTTAGGTCTGGTTATTTATACAGTGTTTTGTTTGGAGGTGACAATCCTGATGCTTAGTCCGATTTGCTTGAATAAATCGCTTTTTAAGCGCAACAGGGAATGATTGATAAGAATTGATCCAGGACAAGTGAAAGACTTTTGGTAACGCCTCAACCCTTGAACCTGAAAATTGTGGCCCCATATACCGGAACAGAAGCGCGAGTCGAGTTCGCGCATGATTTTGAAAGGAGAAATCTATGGCTGACGAACAGACGCAGGATACGCAAAATCCAGACGCCAACCAGGCCGCAGGTGAAGACCTGGCCGCTCGTGTGCAAGTGCTCGAAGAGCAATTGGCAGGCGCACAGGATCAATCGTTGCGTGTTGCCGCCGATCTGCAGAACGTCCGCCGCCGCGCCGAGCAGGATGTAGAAAAAGCTCACAAATTCGCCCTGGAAAAATTTGCCGGTGATCTGTTGCCGATCATCGACAGCCTGGAGCGTGGCCTTGAGCTGTCCAACCCGGACGACGAAAACATCCGCCCAATGCGCGAAGGGATCGAACTGACCCTGAAAATGTTCCAGGACACCCTGAAGCGTTATCAGCTGGAAGCCATCGATCCGCAAGGCGGCGAGCCGTTCAATGCCGAGCATCACCAGGCAATGGCGATGCAGGAAAACGCTGATCTTGAGCCGAACAGCGTATTGAAGGTGTTCCAGAAGGGTTACCAGCTCAACGGTCGCTTGCTGCGCCCGGCAATGGTTGTGGTGAGCAAGGCTCCTGCACCGGTTGCACCTTCTATTGATGAGCAGGCTTGAAATAAGTCGTAACGGCCCCATCTATAAGTCAAGCGTTTAAGTACTGCCGCAGTTAGCCACCACTGCTGCGGCAAAAAAATCTAAGTTTCGGGAGAGTAAATCATGGGCAAAATTATCGGTATCGACCTGGGGACTACCAACTCCTGCGTCTCCGTGCTGGAAAACGGCGTATCCAAAGTTATTGAAAACGCCGAAGGCGCACGCACCACTCCGTCCATCGTGGCTTATGCCAACGACGGCGAAATCCTGGTGGGCCAGTCCGCCAAGCGTCAAGCTGTGACCAATCCGCATAACACCCTGTACGCGGTGAAGCGTCTGATCGGTCGTAAGTTCGACGAAGAAGTCGTACAGAAAGACATCAAGATGGTCCCGTACAAAATCGCCAAGGCTGACAACGGTGACGCCTGGGTTGAAGTGAACGGCCAGAAAATGTCGCCGCCACAAATCTCGGCTGAAATCTTGAAAAAGATGAAGAAAACCGCCGAAGACTACCTCGGTGAAGCCGTGACTGAAGCGGTGATCACCGTTCCGGCCTACTTCAACGACAGCCAGCGCCAGGCGACCAAAGACGCCGGCCGTATTGCTGGCCTGGACGTGAAACGTATCATCAACGAACCAACCGCAGCCGCTCTGGCCTACGGTATGGACAAGGCCAAGGGCGACCACACTGTGATCGTTTACGACCTGGGTGGCGGTACCTTCGACGTTTCCGTGATCGAAATCGCTGAAGTCGATGGCGAGCACCAGTTCGAAGTGTTGGCCACCAACGGTGACACGTTCCTGGGCGGTGAAGACTTTGACATTCGTCTGATCGACTACCTCGTTGACGAATTCAAGAAAGAAAGCGGCATGAACCTCAAGGGTGACCCGCTGGCCATGCAGCGCCTGAAAGAAGCCGCTGAGAAAGCCAAGATCGAACTGTCTTCGAGCAATTCGACCGACGTGAACCTGCCGTACATCACTGCAGACGCTACCGGTCCTAAGCACTTGAACGTGAAAATCTCCCGCGCCAAGCTGGAAGCGCTGGTAGAAGACCTGGTTCAACGCACCATCGAGCCTTGCCGCATTGCGCTGAAAGACTCGGGTATCGACGTTGGCGCGATCAACGACGTGATCCTGGTGGGCGGTCAGACCCGTATGCCACTGGTTCAGAAGCTGGTTACCGAGTTCTTCGGTAAAGAAGCGCGTAAAGACGTGAACCCGGACGAAGCAGTTGCCATGGGTGCTGCCATCCAGGGCGCGGTATTGGCCGGCGACGTGAAAGACGTTCTGCTGCTGGACGTAAGCCCGCTGACCCTGGGTATCGAAACCATGGGCGGCGTGATGACTGCGCTGATCGAGAAAAACACCACGATTCCTACCAAGAAATCGCAAGTGTTCTCGACTGCCGACGACAACCAGGGCGCCGTGACCATTCACGTGCTGCAAGGTGAGCGTAAGCAAGCCGGTCAGAACAAGTCCCTGGGCAAGTTCGACCTGGCCGAGATTCCACCAGCACCACGTGGCGTGCCACAAATTGAAGTGACCTTCGACATCGACGCCAACGGCATTCTGCACGTAGGCGCCAAAGACAAGGCCACCGGCAAGACTCAGTCGATCGTGATCAAGGCTAACTCGGGTCTGTCCGAGGAAGAAATCCAGCAGATGATCCGTGACGCTGAAGCCAACGCTGACGAAGACCGCAAGTTCGAAGAACTGGCCGCTGCCCGTAACCAGGGTGATGCACTGGTTCACTCGACTCGCAAAATGATCACTGACGCTGGCGACAAAGTGACTGCCGAAGAGAAAACTGCAATCGAAGCCGCAGTAGTTGCCCTGGAAGCCGCCGTTAAAGGCGACGACAAGGCCGCCATCGAAGCCAAGGTTGAAGAGCTGTCGAAAGTCTCTGCACCAGTGGCTCAGAAAATGTACGCCGAACAAGGCCAGCCGGCTGATGGTGCTGCACACCAGGCAGAACCTGAAGCCAAGCACGACGATGTTGTCGATGCCGAGTTCGAAGAAGTCAAAGACCAGAAGTAACTTGGTCGCCCGGTTGACCGCTCACAAGCGGTGACTGGTAGGATGTCGCCGCGCGGGAGCTTGCTCCCGCGTTGGCGTGTCTGGGGTACGCGAATTTTTACAGCATGCGACAACGCTCGGATGCTGGCGGTGTGATCGGGAATGCTCCTGCTTTCCGGACGACAGTCACCGCGTTTTTGGCCGGTTTCCGGTTGAAAGCAGTAACGACCAGGATCGTTGAATTGACGTGAGTTGGGTCCGGGCCTGTATTGGGGCTCAACGAGTTTGGCAAGGCTCAGGAGGGTTTTGCCGGACGTCCTTAAGAGTGCAAAGACTTATGGCAAAGCGTGACTATTACGAAGTGTTGGGTGTGGAGCGCGGCTCCAGCGAGGCGGACCTGAAAAAGGCTTACCGTCGCCTGGCAATGAAGCACCACCCGGACCGTAATCCGGATAGCAAAGAATCCGAAGAGCTGTTCAAAGAGGCCAATGAGGCCTACGAATGCCTGTGTGATCCGAACAAGCGCGCCGCTTACGACCAGTATGGCCATGCCGGTGTCGACCCAAGCATGGGTGGCGGCGGTGCCGGTTTCGGCGGGCAGAACTTCTCCGATATTTTCGGCGACGTGTTCAGCGACTTCTTTGGCGGCGGCCGCGGTGGCCAGCGTGGCGGTGCCCAGCGTGGCAGCGACCTGCGCTACACCCTGGAACTGAACCTGGAAGAAGCGGTGCGCGGCACCAGCGTCAATATCCGTGTTCCGACGCTGGTCAATTGCAAGCCGTGCGACGGTTCGGGCGCCAAGAAAGGCTCCTCGCCGATCACTTGCCCGACTTGCGGCGGTATCGGCCAGGTACGCATGCAGCAAGGCTTCTTCTCGGTGCAGCAAACCTGCCCGCGCTGCCACGGCCAGGGCAAGATCATTTCCGATCCGTGCGACTCGTGCCACGGCGAAGGGCGTGTCGAAGAGTACAAGACTCTCTCGGTGAAAGTGCCGGCGGGTGTTGATACTGGCGACCGCATTCGTCTGTCGGGCGAAGGCGAGGCGGGCACTCAGGGCGGCCCGACGGGCGACCTGTATGTGGTGATCAATGTGCGCGAGCACTCGATTTTCCAGCGCGACGGCAAGCATTTGTTCTGTGAAGTGCCGATCAGCTTTGTCGATGCGGCCTTGGGTGGCGAGCTTGAGATTCCGACGCTGGACGGTCGGGTCAAGCTGAAGATCCCTGAGGGTACGCAGACCGGCAAGCAATTCCGTATCCGTGGCAAAGGCGTTGCGCCGGTGCGCGGTGGCGGTGCTGGTGACCTGATGTGCCGTGTGGCGGTAGAGACGCCGGTGAACCTGGGGCGTCGTCAGCGCGAACTGCTGGAAGAGTTCCGCAGCTCCCTGGCCGGCGATGACACTCATTCGCCAAAAACCACCGGCTGGTTCGAAGGCGTGAAGCGCTTCTTCGGCGACCTGTAAGGAAGTGAGTATGCGACGTATCGCGGTGATGGGCGCTGCCGGGCGCATGGGCAAGACCCTGGTCGAGGCCGTGCAGGCGCGCTCGCCGGCCTCCGGGCTGACGGCGGCGATTGTTCGTCCCGGCAGCACCTTGATAGGTGCGGATGCGGGTGAGTTGGCGTCCCTGGGGCGGATCGGTGTTTCGTTGTCCGGCAATCTGGAGCAGGTTGCCGACGAATTCGACGTGCTGATCGATTTCACCCTGCCGGACGTGATGCTGAAAAACCTGGCGTTCTGCCGCAAGGCGGGCAAGGCCATGGTGATCGGCACAACGGGCCTGAGCGCCGAGCAAAAGCAGCTGCTGGTGGAGGCGGGCAAGGATATTCCAATCGTGTTCGCGGCCAATTTCAGCGTCGGCGTCAATCTGTCGCTGAAGCTGCTCGACATGGCGGCGCGGGTGATGGGTGATGAGGCTGACATCGAGATCATCGAGACTCATCACCGGCACAAGATCGATGCGCCGTCCGGTACGGCATTGCGTATGGGCGAGGCGATTGCCGATGCCCTGGGTCGTGACCTGTCGAAGGTGGCGGTGTATGGCCGCGAAGGCCATACCGGTGCCCGCGCCCACGACACCATCGGTTTTGCCACCGTTCGCGGCGGTGATGTGGTGGGCGATCACACCGTGCTGTTCGCAACCGAGGGTGAGCGTCTTGAGATCACCCACAAGGCGTCTAGCCGTATGACGTTCGCCAAGGGTGCTGTACGTGCGGCGCTGTGGCTTGAGGGTCGTGCGCCGGCCCTGTACGACATGCGCGACGTGCTGGACCTGCATTAAGAAGTAGCTAAAACGGGGTCTCAGGAATATGCTGAGGCCCCGTTTTTACCCGCTAGGCGACGTCCTGTCGTATTCCCCTGCCTTTAAGGCTCATTAGCGGTGGACCAAAAAAGCCTTTTTCTGTAAGCTACAGCTTTAGTGTGTCCACTAAAAGCGCGCAGAATAATTCAGTGAAGAAGCGGGGTGACGTGTCCATACGTCACTCCGCTTTTTTACAACCTGCGATCGCCCTTTCAGGCTTTATTTACGGGAGGTCTTCTTGACTAAGCCAGCCATACTCGCCCTTGCTGATGGCAGCATTTTTCGCGGCGAAGCCATTGGAGCCGACGGTCAGACCGTTGGAGAGGTGGTGTTCAACACCGCCATGACCGGCTATCAGGAAATCCTTACTGATCCTTCCTACGCCCAACAGATCGTTACCCTGACCTATCCGCACATCGGCAACACCGGTACTACACCGGAAGACGCCGAGTCTGATCGTGTCTGGTCGGCTGGCCTGGTCATTCGTGACCTGCCACTGGTAGCGAGCAACTGGCGTAACACGATGTCCCTGTCCGATTACCTGAAAGCCAACAACGTTGTGGCGATCGCCGGTATCGATACGCGTCGCCTGACACGCATCCTGCGTGAAAAAGGCTCGCAGAACGGCTGCATCATGGCCGGTGACAACATCTCCGAAGAAGCAGCGATTGCAGCGGCCCAAGGTTTCCCTGGCCTGAAAGGCATGGATCTGGCGAAAGTCGTCAGCACCAAGGAAACGTACGAGTGGCGCTCCACCGTCTGGGACTTGAAGACCGACAGCCACGCGACCATCGAAGCTTCCGAACTGCCGTACCACGTCGTGGCCTACGACTACGGTATCAAGCACAACATCCTGCGCATGCTGGTCGAGCGCGGTTGCCGCGTGACCGTGGTGCCTGCGCAGACCCCGGCCAGCGACGTACTGGCCCTGCAGCCGGACGGCGTGTTCCTGTCCAACGGCCCGGGTGACCCGGAGCCTTGCGACTACGCCATCAAGGCGATCAAGGAAGTGCTGGAAACCGAGATCCCGGTGTTCGGCATCTGCCTCGGCCACCAACTGCTGGCCCTGGCTTCCGGCGCCAAGACCCTAAAAATGGGTCACGGCCACCACGGTGCCAACCACCCGGTGCAGGACCTGGACACTGGCGTCGTGATGATCACCAGCCAGAACCATGGTTTTGCGGTGGATGAAGCGACGCTGCCGGGCAACGTCCGGGCGATTCACAAGTCGCTGTTCGACGGTTCCCTGCAAGGTATCGAGCGCACCGACAAGAGCGCGTTCAGCTTCCAGGGCCACCCTGAAGCAAGCCCGGGCCCGAACGACGTAGCGCCGCTGTTCGACCGTTTCATCAATGAGATGGCCAAGCGACGCTAACTGAGCGGCCTGAGGGCGGCCCGGGAAACCGGCGGCCCCCTCGGGCTCTTCAAAGATTGTTCAAGACGGCTTGCCGACTGACCTGCGGATTTGAGTGACAAACCCATGCCAAAACGTACAGACATAAAAAGCATCCTGATTCTCGGCGCTGGCCCGATCGTGATCGGCCAGGCCTGCGAATTCGACTACTCCGGCGCCCAGGCCTGTAAAGCCCTGCGCGAAGAGGGCTACCGCGTCATCCTGGTGAACTCCAACCCGGCCACCATCATGACCGACCCGGACATGGCCGACGCCACCTACATCGAGCCGATCAAGTGGCAGACCGTTGCCAAGATCATCGAGAAAGAGCGTCCGGACGCACTGCTGCCAACCATGGGTGGCCAGACCGCCCTGAACTGCGCACTGGACCTGGAGCGCGAAGGCGTCCTGGAGAAGTTCGGCGTAGAGATGATCGGCGCCAATGCCGACACCATCGACAAGGCTGAAGACCGTTCGCGTTTCGACAAGGCCATGAAGTCCATCGGCCTTGATTGCCCGCGTTCCGGTATCGCCCATAGCATGGAAGAGGCCAACGCGGTCCTGGAGCGCCTGGGCTTCCCGTGCATCATCCGTCCGTCCTTCACCATGGGCGGCACCGGCGGCGGTATCGCTTACAACCGTGAAGAGTTCGAAGAAATCTGCGCCCGCGGCCTGGACCTGTCTCCGACCAAAGAGCTGCTGATCGACGAATCCCTGATCGGCTGGAAAGAATATGAGATGGAGGTTGTCCGCGATAAGAAGGACAACTGCATCATCGTCTGCTCGATCGAAAACTTCGACCCGATGGGCGTGCACACCGGTGACTCGATCACCGTTGCGCCGGCACAGACCCTGACGGACAAGGAATACCAGATCATGCGTAACGCCTCTTTGGCGGTGCTGCGTGAGATCGGTGTGGAAACCGGTGGCTCCAACGTCCAGTTCGGCATCTGCCCGGACACTGGCCGCATGGTTGTGATCGAGATGAACCCGCGTGTATCGCGTTCTTCGGCGCTGGCATCGAAAGCTACCGGCTTCCCGATTGCGCGCATCGCCGCCAAGCTGGCGATCGGTTACACCCTGGACGAGCTGCAGAACGAAATCACCGGCGGCGCAACACCGGCTTCCTTCGAGCCGTCGATCGATTACGTCGTCACCAAGTTGCCACGCTTCGCTTTCGAGAAATTCCCGAAAGCCGACGCCCGCCTGACCACTCAGATGAAGTCGGTCGGTGAAGTCATGGCCATCGGCCGCACCTTCCAGGAGTCCCTGCAGAAAGCCCTGCGCGGCCTGGAAGTGGGCGTTTGCGGTCTGGACGAGAAGCTCGACCTGAGCAACCCGGATAGCATGAGCGTGCTCAAGCGCGAGCTGACCGTGCCGGGTGCCGAGCGTATCTGGTACGTGGCCGATGCTTTCCGCGCCGGCATGACCGTCGAAGACATCTTCGGCATGAACATGATCGACCCGTGGTTCCTGGTGCAGATCGAAGATCTGATCAAGGAAGAAGAGAAGGTCAAGACCCTCGGTCTGTCCTCCATCGACCGCGACCTGATGTTCCGCCTCAAGCGCAAAGGTTTCTCCGACATGCGTCTGGCCAAGCTGCTGGGCGTGACCGAGAAGAACCTGCGCACCCATCGCCACAAGCTGGACATCTTCCCGGTCTACAAGCGCGTTGATACCTGTGCGGCCGAGTTCGCCACCGACACTGCATACATGTACTCCACCTACGAGGAAGAGTGCGAAGCCGCGCCGTCGGGCCGCGACAAGATCATGATCCTGGGCGGCGGTCCAAACCGTATCGGCCAAGGCATCGAGTTCGATTATTGCTGCGTACACGCCGCTCTCGCCCTGCGCGAAGACGGGTACGAGACCATCATGGTCAACTGCAACCCGGAAACTGTTTCTACTGACTACGACACTTCCGACCGTCTGTACTTCGAGCCGGTAACGCTGGAAGACGTACTGGAAATCTGCCGTGTCGAGAAGCCAAAAGGCGTGATCGTCCAGTACGGCGGCCAAACCCCGTTGAAACTGGCTCGCGCACTTGAAGCTGCTGGCGTGCCGATCATCGGTACCAGCCCTGACGCTATCGACCGTGCCGAAGACCGTGAGCGCTTCCAGCAGATGGTTGAGCGCCTGAACCTGCGTCAGCCGCCAAACGCCACTGTGCGCAGCGAAGACGAAGCGATCCGCGCGGCCAGCAAGATTGGTTACCCGCTGGTGGTGCGTCCGTCCTACGTACTGGGTGGCCGGGCGATGGAAATCGTCTACGAAGAAGACGAACTCAAGCGTTACCTGCGTGATGCGGTGAAAGTGTCCAACGATAGCCCGGTGCTGCTGGACCACTTCCTCAACTGCGCCATCGAGATGGACGTGGATGCGGTCTGCGACGGCACCGACGTGGTGATCGGCGCGATCATGCAGCACATCGAACAGGCTGGCGTTCACTCCGGTGACTCCGCTTGTTCGCTGCCGCCATACTCGCTGCCTGCACACATCCAGGACGAGATGCGCGAACAGGTCAAGAAAATGGCCCTGGAGCTGGGCGTGGTCGGCCTGATGAACGTACAGTTGGCGCTGCAAGGCGAAGACATCTACGTCATCGAAGTCAACCCGCGCGCCTCGCGTACCGTGCCGTTTGTTTCCAAGTGCATCGGTGTTTCCCTGGCAATGATTGCTGCCCGTGTGATGGCCGGTAAGACCTTGAAGGAAATCGGCTTCACCAAGGAAATCATTCCGAACTTCTACAGTGTGAAAGAGGCGGTGTTCCCATTCGCCAAATTCCCTGGTGTGGACCCGATCCTGGGCCCGGAGATGAAGTCCACCGGTGAAGTGATGGGCGTGGGCGATACCTTCGGTGAAGCATTCGCCAAAGCCCAGATGGGCGCCAGCGAGGTGCTGCCTACCGGCGGTACTGCGTTCATCAGCGTGCGCGATGATGACAAGCCGCTGGTTGCAGGCGTGGCCCGTGATCTGATCAACTTGGGCTTCGAAGTCGTGGCCACTGCCGGGACCGCCAAGCTGATCGAGGCTGCCGGCCTGAAAGTGCGTCGCGTGAACAAGGTGACGGAAGGCCGTCCACACGTGGTCGACATGATCAAGAATGACGAAGTCACCTTGATCATCAACACCACCGAAGGTCGCCAGTCGATCGCGGACTCCTACTCCATTCGTCGTAACGCCTTGCAGCACAAGATCTACTGCACCACCACCATTGCTGCTGGCGAAGCTATCTGCGAAGCGCTGAAGTTCGGTCCTGAAAAAACCGTGCGTCGCTTGCAGGATCTACACGCAGGATTGAAGGCATGATCAAATACCCAATGACCGTCCAGGGCGCAAAAGCCCTGGAAGAAGAGCACGCCCACCTGACCAAGGTCGTCCGTCCGAAGCTGAGCCAGGACATCGGTACGGCCCGGGAATTGGGTGACCTGAAGGAAAACGCTGAATACCATGCTGCCCGCGAGCAGCAAGGTATGGTCGAGGCGCGGATCCGTGACATCGAAGGCCGCCTGCAGAATTCGGTGGTTATCGACGTCACGACCATCCCGCATACCGGCAAGGTGATTTTCGGCACCACCGTGGAAATCGCCAACGTCGAGACTGACGAAAGCGTGGTTTACCACATCGTGGGTGAAGACGAGGCCGACTTCAAACTCGGCAAGATCTCCGTCGGTTCGCCGCTGGCCCGCGCCTTGATTGCCAAGGAAGAGGGTGACGTGGTGGCCGTCAAGACGCCTGGTGGCGTGATCGAGTACGAGATTGTCGAAGTTCGTCACATCTGAAAGACGGCGCCCGCTTCGTGCGGGCGCCATGCTTTGGCAGTTTGCCCAGATGCTTTGGGTTGGCGGCCTATGGCTGTTACATATTGGTGTGCTGCCGGCGCTGGGCCTGATTGGCCTGGCACCGTTGCTGATCGATGAGGTCAGCGGATTATTAAGCGCGTTGCTGGTAGGTTTTGCAGCGGCGTGCGTGACGCTTCAGGCGCTGGTGCTGATCAAGGCCGAAGGCTTGGGGAGTCTGTGGCGGGATATTCGCGGGCAACTGCTGTTGATGGCGCTGTATGCGTGCGCAATGTTTTGCGTGGTGCGCATCTTTCTGCCGGAGGCGTTGCGCTGGCAGCTGTTCAGCTATCTTGTGCTAGGGTTTTCCGGGTTGGTGCTGGTTGTACAGCCGGCGCCAGGATGGAGTGGCAGGGCGTGCGAAGCACGCCCGTGACCCTTGTTTCACTTGAAGCGGTGTACGTTCGACAGTTGCTTGTTGGCGCTGAAGTTCTTGCGATACAGCAGCGCCATCTTGCCGATGACCTGAACCAGGTCCGCTTTGCCAGCCTTGCACAGTTCTGCAATAGCTGCCAGGCGCGCCTCGCGATCAAGGATGCTGACCTTGATCTTGATTAGCTCGTGATCGCCCAATGCGCGTTCAAGTTCGGCTAACACACCTTCAGTCAAACCGTTGTCAGCCACAATCAAAACTGGTTTCAGATGGTGGCCAATGGATTTGTACTGTTTCTTCTGCTCTTGAGTGAGCGGCATAATCTGACCCCTGCGTCTGATCTTGTAAAAAGCGGCGGCCAGTTTACCCGAGCGAGTCCGGGACCGCCCAGTTAATCACGACCCGTTTTATTTTCGAGGTGGCCCGTGGCCCGTTCCAAAACTAGCCTTAAGTGGCTGCAAGAGCATTTCAACGACCCTTACGTCAAAATGGCGCAAAAGGATGGCTACCGTTCCCGGGCCAGCTACAAACTGCTGGAGATCCAGGAAAAGGACAAGTTGATCCGTCCTGGCATGAGCGTTATCGACCTGGGTGCCGCCCCGGGTGGCTGGTCCCAGGTGACCAGTCGTCTGATTGGTGGACAAGGTCGTTTGATCGCTTCCGACATCCTGGAAATGGACAGCATCCCTGACGTGACCTTTGTTCACGGCGATTTTACCCAGGATGAAGTGCTGGCACAGATCCTTGAGGCCGTCGGAAATTCGCAGGTAGACCTTGTGATTTCCGATATGGCCCCCAATATGAGTGGATTACCGGCTGTTGATATGCCGCGAGCCATGTTCCTGTGCGAATTGGCACTGGACCTGGCAGGGCGGGTACTGCGTCCGGGTGGTGACTTCCTGGTCAAGGTCTTCCAGGGTGAAGGCTTCGACGAGTATCACAAGAACATCCGCAAACTGTTCGACAAGGTACAGACACGCAAGCCTGACTCTTCCCGGGACAGGTCTCGCGAGCAGTATTTGCTGGGTCGCGGCTTCCGTGGCATTGAAGGCGCTGCCAGTGAAGAGCGTTTTTGAGAAATTTGACGGAGGCGATAGGTTTTTTTATATCGCTTTCGTCATGAAGCTTTACGAATATTGTGTAGTCAAAGTTTCACAAAGGGTTACAGACGGCGCCTGCCAGAGTTGTAGGTAATGTAGTAAGTTAGGCCGGTGAATATCATGCGAAGCACGCGCCAGTAGCGGAGCTTGCTTCAGAGGGTAGTTAATTGAACGATATGGCAAAGAATCTGATCCTGTGGTTGATCATCGCGGCTGTCCTCGTGACGGTGATGAACAACTTCTCCAGCCCTAACGAGCCGCAGACCCTCAACTATTCCGACTTCATCCAGCAAGTTAAGGATGGCAAGGTCGAGCGCGTAGCGGTTGATGGCTACGTGATTACCGGCAAGCGCAACGATGGCGACAGCTTCAAGACCATCCGTCCGGCAATCCAGGACAATGGCCTGATCGGCGACCTGGTGGATAACCACGTGGTTGTCGAAGGCAAGCAGCCTGAGCAGCAGAGCATCTGGACCCAGCTCCTGGTGGCCAGCTTCCCGATACTGGTGATTATCGCCGTGTTCATGTTCTTCATGCGCCAGATGCAAGGTGGTGCGGGAGGCAAGGGCGGGCCGATGAGCTTCGGCAAGAGCAAGGCACGCCTGCTTTCCGAAGATCAGGTGAAAACCACCTTGGCTGACGTTGCAGGCTGCGACGAAGCCAAGGAAGAAGTGGGCGAACTGGTTGAGTTCCTGCGCGATCCGGGCAAGTTCCAGCGCCTGGGTGGCCGTATTCCTCGCGGTGTGCTGATGGTTGGCCCGCCAGGTACCGGTAAAACCCTGTTGGCCAAGGCCATTGCCGGCGAAGCCAAAGTACCTTTCTTCACCATTTCCGGTTCCGACTTCGTCGAAATGTTCGTCGGTGTAGGTGCCAGCCGTGTTCGCGATATGTTCGAACAGGCCAAGAAGCACGCCCCGTGCATCATCTTCATCGATGAAATCGACGCCGTTGGTCGCCATCGTGGCGCCGGCATGGGCGGCGGTCATGATGAGCGTGAGCAGACGCTTAACCAGTTGCTGGTTGAGATGGACGGCTTTGAAATGAACGACGGCATCATCGTGATCGCTGCAACCAACCGTCCAGACGTACTCGACCCCGCTTTGCTGCGTCCGGGCCGTTTTGACCGTCAGGTCGTTGTCGGGTTGCCAGACATCCGTGGTCGTGAGCAGATCCTGAAAGTGCACATGCGCAAAGTGCCAATGGGCGACGACGTGGCTCCGGCCGTGATTGCCCGTGGTACTCCAGGCTTCTCCGGTGCCGACCTTGCCAACCTGGTGAACGAGGCGTCGCTGTTTGCCGCCCGTACCGGCAAGCGCATCGTTGAAATGAAGGAGTTCGAGCTGGCGAAAGACAAGATCATGATGGGCGCCGAGCGCAAATCCATGGTCATGTCCGAGAAAGAGAAGCAGAACACCGCTTATCATGAAGCCGGTCACGCCATTGTTGGTCGCGTTGTGCCTGAGCATGACCCGGTCTACAAGGTATCGATCATTCCTCGTGGCCGGGCGCTGGGCGTCACCATGTTCCTGCCGGAAGAGGATCGCTACAGCCTCTCCAAGCGTGCCTTGATCAGCCAGATCTGCTCGCTGTATGGCGGCCGGATCGCCGAAGAGATGACCCTGGGCTTCGACGGTGTTACCACCGGTGCCTCCAACGACATCATGCGTGCCAGCCAGATTGCACGGAACATGGTGACCAAGTGGGGTCTGTCGGAGAAACTCGGTCCTTTGATGTATGCCGAGGAAGAAGGCGAAGTATTCCTGGGTCGCGGTGGTGGTGGTCAAGCTGCCAGCTTCTCCGGCGAGACAGCCAAGCTGATCGACTCCGAGGTGCGCAGCATCATTGACCAGTGCTACGGCACGGCCAAGCAGATCCTCACCGACAACCGCGACAAGCTCGACGCCATGGCTGATGCCCTGATGAAGTACGAGACCATTGATGCCGAGCAGATTGACGACATCATGGCCGGTCGTACGCCTCGCGAGCCTCGCGATTGGGAAGGTGGTTCGGGTACTTCGGGCACGCCGCCAGTGGTACAGAACGAACGCCCTGAAGCCCCGATCGGCGGCCCGGCTGCTGACCATTAAGGTTTGAAATGACTTCTGCGTTGTCCTCGACCCGGTTGCCTTGCGGCAGCCGGGTTCTTGATTTGGCCCATACACACGTTATGGGCATTCTTAATGTAACCCCTGATTCCTTTTCCGATGGTGGTCGCTTCAGTCAGCTTGATGCTGCGTTGCGCCATGCGGAAGCGATGGTGGCTGCCGGTGCGACTCTGATTGACGTCGGTGGCGAATCAACCCGGCCCGGTGCGCGCGCAGTTTCTCCCCTGGAGGAGCTGGAACGGGTTGCTCCGATTGTCGAGCGCATCCATCAAGAGCTGGACGTCATCATCTCTGTCGACACCTCGACCCCTGCCGTTATGCGCGAAACTGCGCGGCTGGGTGCAGGGTTGATCAACGATGTGCGCTCTTTGCAGCGCGATGGCGCTCTGGATGCGGCCGCCGCGACGGGGCTGCCGGTTTGTCTGATGCATATGCTTGGCGAGCCGGGCACGATGCAGGACGACCCGCATTACGACAATCTGGTCGGTGAAGTGAAAGGCTTCCTTGCTGAGCGCATGGCTCAATGCGCGGCGGCGGGGATTGCTCCCGAGCGGATAATCCTCGACCCGGGATTTGGCTTTGCCAAGACCTTGCAGCACAATTTAAGCCTGTTCAAGCATATGGAATCCCTGCATGCCCTTGGTCGCCCCTTGTTGGTCGGGGTTTCGCGCAAGAGCATGATAGGTCTGGCGTTGAATCGTCCGGTGGGTGAGCGGCTGCATGGCGGCCTGGCACTTGCGGCACTTGCCGTGGTCAAGGGTGCGCGCATCTTGCGCGTGCATGACGTGGCCGAGACGATAGATGTAGTGCGGATGATCGCAGCGGTTGAATCAGCCGAATAAGAATGATGGAGCACTTATGACTAAAAAGTATTTTGGCACCGATGGCATTCGCGGTCGGGTCGGCGAATTCCCGATTACTCCCGATTTCATGCTCAAGCTGGGCTGGGCCGCCGGCATGGCGTTCCGCAGCATGGGGGCCTGCCGTATCCTGGTGGGTAAGGACACGCGTATCTCGGGTTATATGTTTGAGTCTGCGCTGGAGGCAGGTCTGTCTGCTGCCGGCGCTGATGTGATGCTGTTGGGGCCGATGCCTACGCCGGCGATCGCTTACCTGACGCGTACCTTTCATGCTGAAGCCGGTATCGTGATCAGCGCTTCGCACAATCCCCACGATGACAATGGCATCAAGTTCTTCTCGGGCCAGGGCACCAAGCTGCCGGATGAGATCGAGCACATGATCGAAGAGTTGCTGGATGCGCCGATGACCGTCGTCGAATCGAGCAAGCTGGGCAAGGTATCGCGGATTAACGACGCTTCCGGCCGTTACATCGAATTCTGCAAAAGCAGCGTGCCTAGCAGCACCAATTTTGCCGGGTTGAAGGTCGTCATCGACTGCGCCCACGGCGCGACGTACAAAGTCGCACCGAGTGTGTTCAAGGAGCTTGGCGCAGACGTTACTGTACTGTCGGCGCAGCCGAACGGCCTGAACATCAACGACAACTGCGGCTCAACCCACATGGGGCAGTTGCAGGCGGCTGTCCTGGCTGAGCATGCCGACTTGGGCATCGCGTTCGATGGTGATGGCGACCGCGTATTGATGGTCGACCACACTGGCGCGATCGTCGATGGCGACGACCTGTTGTTCATCATCGCCCGTGACCTGCATGAGCGTAACAAGCTGCAAGGCGGCGTCGTCGGTACCTTGATGAGCAATCTTGGCCTGGAGCTGGCCCTGGCAGATCTGGGGATCCCGTTTGTGCGCGCCAATGTCGGTGACCGCTACGTGATTGCCGACCTGCTGGAGCGTAATTGGCAGGTGGGTGGCGAAAATTCCGGTCATATCGTCTGCTTCCAGCACACGACTACCGGGGATGCGATCATTGCGGCGCTGCAGGTGCTGCTGGCGCTGCGTCGCCGTGAAGAAAGCCTGGCCCAGGCGCGGCAGGCGTTGCGCAAGTGCCCGCAAGTGCTGCTCAACGTGCGCTTTGCAGGCGGTGACAACCCTATCGAGCATCCAGCTGTCAAAGAGGCCAGTGAGCGCGTGACTGCCGCCATGGCGGGGCGTGGCCGGGTCTTGCTGCGCAAGTCGGGTACCGAGCCTTTGGTGCGTGTAATGGTCGAGGGCGAGGACGAAACACAGGTTCGCGGCTATGCCGAAGAGCTGGCAAAACTGGTAACTGAAGTTTGCGCCTGAATTCGGCTTGCCAGTGATGATGTGGTTGGGTAACATCTGCGCCCACTTTGACCGACGAGGTACAGCATGCGTCGCACTATGGTAGCTGGTAACTGGAAGATGCACGGTACCCGCGCCAGTGTCGCTGAGCTGATCAATGGCCTTCGTCATTTGGCCTTGCCTAGCGGTGTTGATGTCGCGGTATTCCCGCCTTGCTTGTATATCAATCAAGTGATTGATGGCTTGAAAGGCAAGTCGATCCAGGTCGGCGCGCAGAACTCTGCGGTGGAATCCATGCAAGGTGCGTTGACCGGTGAGATTGCACCGAGTCAGCTGGTTGATGCGGGTTGCTCCCTGGTGCTTGTTGGGCACTCCGAGCGCCGCCAGATCATGGGCGAGCGTGATGGGACACTCAATCGCAAATTCGCGGCGGCACAGGCTTGCGGCTTGGTTCCGGTGTTGTGCATAGGGGAGACCCTTGAGCAGCGTGAGTCCGGTAAAACTCTTGAGGTTGTCGGGCGTCAGCTGGGCAGCATCATCGAGGAGCTGGGAGTCGGTGCCTTTGCAAATGCAGTAATTGCTTACGAGCCGGTCTGGGCCATTGGCACCGGGCTGACTGCTTCGCCGCAACAGGCGCAGGATGTGCACGCAGCCATCCGCGCGCAGTTGGCGGCAGAGAATTCTGAGGTCGCACGAGGTGTGCGGCTTCTATACGGCGGCAGCGTGAAGGCGGCCAATGCGGTCGAACTGTTCGGCATGCCGGATATCGATGGGGGGCTCATTGGTGGAGCTTCCCTGAATGCAGATGAGTTCGGTGCGATCTGTCGCGCCGCGGGAAACTGAAAAAATGCTGGAAACAGTCATCGTTGTTTTTCATCTGCTGGGTGCACTGGGCGTAGTTGCTCTGGTTTTGCTGCAGCAGGGTAAAGGTGCGGACGCTGGTGCGTCTTTCGGGGCAGGTGCTTCAAATACTGTGTTCGGAAGCCAAGGTTCCTCTACCTTTCTTAGTAAGTTTACTGCTATACTTGCCGCCGGTTTCTTCATAACCAGCTTGGGGTTAGGTTACTTTGCTAAAGAGAAAGCTCATGTGCTGACTCAAGTAGGTCTCCCAAACCCAGCAGTGTTGGAAGTACCAAAAGCAAAACCGGCTTCTGATGATGTCCCGGTGCTTCAAGAGCAAAAGTCGGCTACTCCAGCGACTGACGTACCTCCAGCTCAAGAGCAGAAGTAAGAAGGTTGTAAACGCTGTATTGCCGAGGTGGTGGAATTGGTAGACACGCAACCTTGAGGTGGTTGTGCCCATAGGGTGTAGGGGTTCGAGTCCCCTTCTCGGTACCAATTATCAGGAGAGCCCGCTGTTGCGGGCTTTCTTGTAGGTGGAAGGTTACATTGACCCTGTAAGGGATCGGTCGTATACTTCCGCCCCAGCTTTGTCGCGGGGTGGAGCAGTCTGGTAGCTCGTCGGGCTCATAACCCGAAGGTCGTCGGTTCAAATCCGGCCCCCGCAACCAGTTTTAGCGGAGCCCCTTTTAAGGGGCTTTTTGTTAGCTGGACACTTTCAACGCCGCTGTTCGACGGCGTTTCAAGGATGGGCGTTTCGCCCATTTTTTTATTTTGCACAGCATGCACATACATGCACGAGGGGGTTCAGGTGTCGAGCAAGCTAGAAGAGTTGCAGGCCTTGTTGGCCCCGGTGGTCGTGGCCCTAGGCTATGAATGCTGGGGTATTGAGTTTTCGGCTCAAGGTCGCCACTCAATGTTGCGCGTTTATATCGATAAAGAGGGCGGCGTGCTGGTGGACGATTGTGCCATTGTCAGCCGTCAGATCAGCGGTGTCCTGGATGTTGAAGATCCGATCTCCGTTGAATACACCCTCGAAGTTTCCTCGCCTGGCATGGAACGCCCACTGTTCACTATTGATCAGTTTGCAAAATTTGCCGGTGAACAAGTGAAGATCAAGCTGCGCTCTCCCTTTGAAGGGCGACGCAACTTTCAGGGCCTTCTGCGCGGTGTAGAAGAGCAGGACGTCGTGGTGCAGGTAGAAGACCATGAGTTCCTGTTGCCGATCGATATGATCGACAAGGCCAACATTATTCCCAGTTTTGACTGAGACGCGGATCCCGCGGATCCAATGGCTTGCGAAAGGCGAGGCGTACGATGAGCAAAGAAGTACTGCTGGTTGTTGAGTCGGTATCCAATGAAAAGGGCGTACCGGCAAACGTGATTTTTGAAGCGCTGGAGCTGGCCCTGGCCACTGCTACCAAAAAGCGTTTTGAAGACGAAGTTGATCTGCGTGTGGAAATCAACCGCCACACCGGTGCCTACGAGACTTTCCGTCGCTGGACGGTCGTCGAAGAAGCCGATCTTGATGATCCGGCCATCGAAACCTGGCCGAGCAAGGTTGCTGAAACGCATCCGGGCGCCCAGGTCGGTGATGTCGTCGAAGAAAAGATCGAATCCATCGAGTTCGGCCGCATCGCTGCACAGACTGCCAAGCAAGTCATCGTGCAGAAGGTCCGCGAAGCCGAGCGCGCTCAAGTCGTTGACGCTTATCGCGAGCGCCTGGGGGAAATCATCTCCGGCACCGTGAAAAAAGTCACCCGCGACAACGTGATCGTCGACCTGGGTAACAACGCTGAAGCGTTGCTGGCCCGCGAAGACATCATTTCCCGCGAAACTTTCCGGGTTGGCGTGCGCTTGCGTGCGCTGCTCAAGGAAATCCGCACCGAGAACCGCGGCCCTCAGTTGATCCTGTCGCGTACCGCGCCGGAAATGCTGATCGAGCTGTTCCGCATCGAAGTGCCGGAAATTGCCGAAGGCCTGATCGAAGTCATGGCTGCGTCCCGCGATCCGGGTTCACGCGCCAAGATCGCGGTCCGCTCCAAGGACAAACGCATCGACCCGCAAGGCGCTTGCATTGGTATGCGCGGTTCGCGCGTCCAGGCAGTGTCGGGCGAATTGGGCGGTGAGCGTGTGGACATCGTCCTGTGGGACGATAACCCTGCGCAGTTCGTGATCAACGCAATGTCGCCTGCTGAAGTGGCGGCAATTATCGTTGACGAGGATGCCCATGCAATGGACATCGCCGTTGGCGCAGACAATCTGGCTCAGGCCATCGGTCGCGGTGGTCAGAACGTACGTTTGGCCAGCCAGTTGACCGGCTGGACCCTGAACGTGATGACCGAATCGGACATCCAGGCTAAGCAGCAAGCAGAAACCGGTGACATCCTGCGCAACTTCATCGACGAGCTGGAAGTCGACGAAGACCTGGCACAGGTGCTGGTAGATGAAGGCTTCACCAGCCTGGAAGAGATTGCCTACGTACCGTTGGAAGAAATGCTCAACATCGACGGCTTTGACGAAGACACCGTCAACGAGCTTCGCGCTCGGGCCAAGGATCGTTTGTTGACTAAAGCCATCGCTACTGAGGAAAAGCTGGCAGACGCCCATCCGGCCGAAGACCTGCTCTCGCTTGAGGGTATGGACAAGGATTTGGCGATGGAACTGGCGGTGCGCGGCGTAATTACCCGCGAAGACCTGGCCGAGCAGTCTATTGACGACCTGCTCGACATCGACGGCATTGACGATGATCGTGCCGGCAAGTTGATCATGGCCGCCCGAGCCCATTGGTTCGAGTAATTAGGCGCGGCCTGAGGAGAGAAGTGCATGACGCAAGTCACGGTGAAACAACTGGCCGATGAGGTCAAAACACCGGTAGAGCGCCTGTTGCAGCAGATGCGTGAGGCAGGTCTGCCGCACACCGCCGCCGATGAAGGTGTGAGCGATAGTGAGAAGCAGTCTTTGCTGACTCACTTGAAGAGCAGCCACAAGGCGAAAGTGGAAGAACCGCGCAAGATTACATTGCAGCGCAAAACCACCAGCACCCTGCGTGTTGCTGGCAGCAAGAGCATCAGCGTTGAAGTACGCAAGAAGAAAGTCTTCGTACAGCGCAGCCCGGAAGAAATCGAAGCCGAGCGCAAACGCGAACTGGAAGAACGTCGCGCAGTAGAAAATGCTGCTCGTCAGAAGGCTGAAGAAGAAGCCAAGCGTCGCGCCGAAGAAGAAGCGCGTCGCCAGCCTGCTGCTGCGCAACCTGCTAACACTGAGGCCGTTGCTGCGCCTAGCGCGCCTGTTGAAGCTGTTCGTGAGGCCGCTCCGGTTGCCGCCGCGCCAGCTCCTGCAGCCGACGCTCGCAAACGCGAAGAACCTCGCCGCCCGGACAAACCACGTGCCGACGATAACAATCGTCGTGGCAGTGGCGATGGTGAGCGCAAAAACGCTCCACATCGTGCTTCGGTCAAAGAGAAGGCGCCAGCGCCACGCGTTGCCCCACGTACTACCGACGAAGAAAGCGACAGCTTCCGTCGCGGTGGTCGCGGCAAGGCCAAGCTGAAGAAGCGCAACGCCCACGGTTTCCAGAGCCCAACCGGCCCTGTCGTGCGTGATGTGCAGATCGGCGAGACCATCACTGTTGGCGACCTCGCCAATCAGATGTCGGTCAAGGCTGCTGAAATCATCAAGTTCATGTTCAAACTGGGTACCCCAGCGACCATCAACCAGGTACTGGACCAGGAAACTGCCCAACTGGTTGCTGAGGAGCTGGGCCACAAAGTGACCCTGGTCAGCGACACCGCCCTGGAAGATTCCCTGGCCGAGTCCCTGAAGTTTGAAGGCGAGACTTTCTCCCGTGCGCCAGTCGTGACCGTAATGGGCCACGTTGACCATGGTAAGACCTCGCTGCTCGACTATATCCGTCGTGCCAAGGTAGCTGCAGGCGAAGCCGGCGGCATCACCCAGCACATCGGTGCATACCACGTTGAAACCGAACGCGGCATGGTCACCTTCCTCGACACCCCTGGTCACGCCGCGTTTACCGCCATGCGTGCCCGTGGTGCCAAGGCGACTGACATCGTGATCCTGGTAGTTGCAGCGGACGACGGCGTAATGCCGCAGACCATTGAAGCTGTCCAGCACGCTAAAGCCGCTGGTGTTCCTCTGGTTGTTGCAGTGAACAAAATCGACAAGCCGGGCGCCGATCTCGATCGCATCCGTAGCGAACTGTCGGTTCACGGCGTGACTTCCGAAGAGTGGGGCGGTGATACGCCATTCGTTTCGGTTTCGGCGAAAGTCGGTACCGGTGTAGACGAACTGCTCGAAGCTGTCCTGCTGCAAGCCGAAGTTCTTGAACTGAAAGCAACTCCATCGGCCCCAGGTCGTGGTGTTGTGGTTGAATCGCGTCTCGACAAGGGTCGTGGCCCGGTTGCAACCGTTCTGGTTCAAGACGGTACCCTGCGCCAAGGCGACATGGTCCTGGTCGGTTCGAACTATGGCCGTGTACGTGCCATGCTCGACGAGAACGGCAAGCCAATCAAGGAAGCCGGTCCTTCCATCCCTGTCGAGATCCTCGGCCTGGACGGTACCCCGGACGCTGGCGACGAGATGAGCGTGCTGTCGGACGAGAAGAAAGCCCGAGAAGTGGCTCTGTTCCGTCAAGGCAAGTTCCGCGAAGTCAAGCTGGCCCGTGCTCACGCCGGCAAGCTGGAAAACATCTTCGAGAACATGGGCCAGGCAGAGAAGAAGACGCTTAACATCGTCCTCAAATCTGACGTTCGTGGTTCCCTCGAAGCGTTGAACGGCGCCTTGAATGGCCTGGGTAACGACGAAGTGCAAGTGCGTGTGGTCGGCGGCGGTGTCGGTGGTATCACCGAATCCGATGCCAACCTGGCGCTGGCCTCCAACGCTGTACTGTTCGGCTTCAACGTGCGTGCCGATGCTGGCGCACGGAAGATCGTCGAGCAGGAAGGCCTGGACATGCGTTACTACAACGTCATCTACGACATCATCGAAGACGTCAAGAAAGCCCTCACCGGCATGCTTGGCAGCGACGTCCGGGAGAACATCCTGGGTGTGGCCGAGGTGCGTGACGTGTTCCGCTCGCCGAAATTCGGCGCGATCGCCGGTTGCATGGTTATCGAAGGTGTTGTGCACCGTAACCGTCCAATCCGTGTACTGCGTGAAGACATCGTTATCTTCGAAGGCGAGCTGGAATCCCTGCGCCGCTTCAAGGATGACGCTTCCGAAGTACGTGCCGGCATGGAATGCGGTATTGGCGTCAAGAGCTACAACGACGTCAAGGCGGGTGACAAGATCGAAGTCTACGAGAAGGTCCAGGTTGCTCGCAGCCTCTAACTCGCGTACTTCAAGGGCCACGCAGCGCCCGGGCATGCAAATGCCTGGCGCTGTGTCCGGACTCTAAACGCAACGCCCGGTCTGGCTTTTGTCAGGCCGGGCGTTTGCCGCTTTCAGACCCCACGGGTTTCACCGTGTGGCAGCAACAGGTAACAAGACATGGCAAAAGAATACAGCCGTACCCAACGTATCGGCGATCAGATGCAGCGTGAGCTGGCACAGCTGATCCGTCGTGAAGTAAAAGACCCACGTGTTGGCCTGGTCACCATCACCGCCGTTGAAGTCAGCCGTGACGTTGGTCACGCCAAGATCTTCATCACCGTGATGGGCCAGGACAACAGCGAAGAAATCGCGCAAAGCATCAAGGTGCTCAACTCCGCCGCAGGTTTCCTGCGTATGCAGTTGGCCCGTGAAATGAAGCTGCGCAGCGTTCCTCAGTTGCACTTCCACTACGACGAAAGCGTCGTGCGTGGCGCGCACCTGTCGGCACTGATCGAGCGGGCCGTGGCTGAAGACAATCAGCACCCGGAATCCGCCACGCCTGAAGACGCCAAGGAGTAATCGGTGGCTCAGGTCAAACGTATCCGTCGTAATGTCAGCGGCATCATTCTGCTCGACAAGCCCATTGGTTTTACCTCCAATGCGGCGTTGCAGAAGGTTCGCTGGCTGCTCAATGCCGAGAAGGCAGGGCACACCGGCAGCCTCGACCCCTTGGCCACCGGCGTGTTGCCGTTGTGCTTCGGCGAGGCCACCAAGTTTTCGCAATACCTGCTCGATTCCGACAAGGGCTACGAGACCCTGATGCAACTGGGCAAGACCACCACCACGGCAGACGCCGAAGGTGATGTTTTGCAGGTTCGCGAGGTGACCGTTGGTCGTGCTGATATCGAAGCTGCCTTACCTGCTTTTCGTGGGCAAATCAGTCAGATACCGCCGATGTACTCGGCTCTCAAGCGTGATGGCCAGCCTCTTTACAAGCTGGCACGTGCAGGGGAAGTGGTGGAGCGCGAACCGCGTTCTGTTACTATTGCGCGCTTGGAATTGCTCGCCGCTGAAGGCGACACCGCCCGGTTGGCGGTGGACTGCAGCAAAGGCACCTATATCCGCACCCTCGTGGAAGATATCGGTGAGCAACTAGGCTGTGGCGCATACGTTGCAGAACTGCGACGCACCCAGGCAGGCCCTTTCACCCTGGCCCAGACGGTCACGCTGGAAGAGCTGGAAGCAGTGCATGCCGAAGGCGGCAACGAAGCGGTTGATCGCTTCCTGATGCCATCGGACAGCGGTTTACTGGATTGGCCATTGCTGCACTTCTCGGAGCACAGCGCGTTCTACTGGCTTAACGGCCAGCCGGTACGTGCACCGGATGCCCCGAAGTTCGGCATGGTGCGAGTACAAGATCACAACGGTCGCTTTATCGGTATCGGTGAAGTGAGCGAAGACGGGCGCATCGCGCCGCGTCGACTGATTCGGTCAGAATGACCGAAACCAGTTTGTGGTAAAAGCGCAGTAGCTTTTACTCAAACTGGAACGAGGGTGGCTGTTAGCAGGCATGGTCACTACTCATTTTTAGATACAGGGATTTGTCCCTGGCCTGTTGAAACTGCCCTTTGGGTGGTTTCCTGAAAAAAGGATTGCCTCATGGCTCTCGACGTTCAAGAAAAAGCACAAATCGTTGCTGACTATCAGCAAGCTGTTGGTGACACTGGTTCGCCAGAAGTGCAAGTTGCACTGCTGACCCACAACATCAACAAGCTGCAAGGTCACTTCAAGGCCAACGGTAAAGATCACCACTCCCGTCGTGGTCTGATCCGCATGGTAAACCAGCGCCGTAAGCTGCTGGACTACCTGAAAGGCAAGGATCTGGGTCGTTATCAGACTCTGATCGGTCGCCTGGGTCTGCGTCGCTAATAAGCGATTGCGCTAGAGGTTGGTTGGCTGTCGTGTGTCAGTGGGTTTCCCGCTGGCCCATGGCAGGCTTCCAGCCTCAAGTTTTATCTGGATACACGTTTTACCCTGGACAGGCGTTGGGCCGATTCCCGACATTGCCCAAGAATTTCGCAAGAAGACAAGTTCCCCAAGAGCCACAAAGAAGGTAGGACACCGTGAACCCGGTTATCAAAAAATTCCAGTTCGGTCAGTCGACCGTTACCCTCGAGACAGGCCGTATCGCCCGTCAAGCCTCCGGCGCAGTGCTGGTCACCGTTGACGACGACGTCACCGTATTGGTGACCGTTGTAGGCGCAAAGACCGCTGACCCAAGCAAAGGCTTCTTCCCTCTTTCCGTTCACTACCAGGAAAAGACTTACGCTGCCGGTAAGATCCCTGGTGGTTTCTTCAAGCGTGAAGGCCGTCCTTCCGAGAAAGAAACCCTGACTTCCCGACTGATCGACCGTCCGATCCGTCCGCTGTTCCCAGAAGGCTTCATGAACGAAGTGCAGGTTGTCTGCACCGTCGTTTCCACCAGCAAGAAGACCGATCCGGACATCGCTGCGATGATCGGTACTTCGGCGGCCCTGGCCATCTCCGGTATTCCTTTCGATGGCCCGATCGGCGCTGCCCGTGTTGCATTCCACGAAAGCACCGGCTACCTGCTGAACCCGACTTACGAACAACAGAAAGCTTCGAGCCTGGACATGGTCGTTGCCGGTACTTCGGAAGCCGTGTTGATGGTTGAATCGGAAGCCAAAGAGCTGACCGAAGACCAGATGCTGGGCGCTGTACTGTTTGCTCACGACGAGTTCCAGGTTGTGATCAACGCTGTCAAGGAACTGGCCGCTGAAGCTGCCAAGCCAACCTGGACCTGGGCTCCTCAGCCAGAAGCTACCGCACTGCTGGGCGCTATCCGCTCCGAGTTCGGCACCGCTATCTCCGACGCCTACACCATCACCATCAAGGCCGACCGTTACGCTCGCCTGGGTGAGTTGAAGGACCAGGTTGTTGCCAAGCTGTCCGGTGAAGAAGGCCAGCCTTCTTCCAGCGAAGTCAAAGCAGCCTTCGGCGAAATCGAATACCGCACCGTTCGCGAAAACATCGTTAACGGCAAGCCACGTATCGACGGCCGCGACACCCGCACCGTACGTCCGCTGAACATCGAAGTCGGCGTTCTGCCAAAAACCCACGGTTCGGCCCTGTTCACCCGTGGTGAAACCCAGGCCCTGGTTGTTGCAACACTGGGTACTGCCCGTGACGCACAGCTGCTGGACACCCTGGAAGGCGAGAAAAAAGACCCGTTCATGCTGCACTACAACTTCCCTCCATTCTCGGTAGGTGAGTGTGGTCGCATGGGTGGCGCTGGTCGTCGCGAAATCGGTCACGGCCGTCTGGCCCGTCGTTCGATTGCAGCCATGTTGCCTGCCGCCGACGTGTTCCCGTACACCATTCGTGTTGTGTCGGAAATCACCGAGTCCAACGGTTCCAGCTCCATGGCTTCGGTCTGCGGCGCTTCCCTGGCTCTGATGGATGCCGGCGTTCCGATGAAGGCACCGGTTGCCGGTATCGCCATGGGCCTGGTTAAAGAAGGCGAGAAGTTCGCCATCCTGACCGACATCCTGGGCGACGAAGACCACCTGGGCGACATGGACTTCAAAGTAGCCGGTACCGCCAAAGGTGTTACCGCGCTGCAGATGGACATCAAGATCAAGGGCATCACCGAAGAAATCATGGAAATCGCTCTGGGCCAAGCCCTGGAAGCGCGCCTGAACATCCTCGGTCAGATGAACCAGATCATTGGCCAGTCCCGTACCGAACTGTCGGAAAATGCTCCGACCATGATCGCGATGAAAATCGACACCGACAAAATCCGTGATGTTATCGGTAAAGGCGGCGCGACCATTCGTGCGATCTGTGAAGAGACCAAGGCTTCGATCGACATCGAAGACGACGGCTCGATCAAGATCTTCGGCGAAACCAAGGAAGCGGCTGAAGCGGCACGTCAGCGCGTCCTGGGTATCACTGCTGAAGCCGAGATCGGCAAGATCTACGTCGGTAAGGTTGAGCGAATCGTCGACTTCGGCGCATTCGTCAACATCCTGCCGGGCAAGGACGGTCTGGTTCACATCTCCATGCTGAGCGATGCTCGCGTTGAGAAAGTGACCGACATCCTGAAAGAAGGCCAGGAAGTGGAAGTGCTGGTACTGGACGTGGACAACCGCGGCCGTATCAAGCTGTCCATCAAGGACGTAGCAGCAGCCAAGGCTTCGGGCGTTTAATCACTCCGTCGCTGCAAGCTGAAAAAGGACTCTTCGGAGTCCTTTTTTTATGCCTGCGGGAAACTGTCGCGAAATCAGGCGTTTAGCCATACCCCAAAAGCCGCAACTTGCATGCAGGCACGTTCGTCTTCATGCAAGTTGCACGATTCCGAAAATCACCTATTTTCATAACGTGTTGTTTTATAAGGATTTAATTGGCCGCGTCGAGTTGGCACACTGTCTGCAATATCCCTGTTAACGCTGCAGCATCAAGGTTTACGTACTGCAGACTTTTAATAAAACAGGAGTTACTCGTATGAAGAAGTTCGCTCTCGCTACTGCTACCGCTCTGACCCTGGCCATGGGTGCTAACGTAGCCTTTGCTCAGACTTCCCAAGCCCCTATGACGCTGGCGGCCGGTGAAGTCACCAAGGCTAAAGAGTCCACTTCGGATACCTGGATCACCACCAAAGTCAAAGCTGACCTGCTGACCGAGAAAGGTATTCCTGGTTCGGACATTAAGGTTGAGACCAACAAAGGTGTGGTTTCCCTGTCCTCGACAGTTGCTATCTCTGACGCTCAGAAAGCTACTGCTGTAGCGATCACCAAGAAAATCAAAGGCGTAACCGCAGTTTCGGCTGACGGCCTGATGGCTGGCGGCGCTACCAAGGCTGATAACGTCGACAAAACCAAAAGCGCAGCTGCTGGTGCCAAAGAGTCCACCTCGGACACTTGGATCACCACCAAAGTGAAAGCTGACCTGGTAACCGAGAAAGGTATTCCTGGCACCGACATCAAAGTCGAAACCAACAAAGGTGTAGTTTCCCTGTCGTCGACCGTCGCAGTGACTGAAGCGCAGAAAACCACCGCGGTGAACATCACCAAGAAAATCAAAGGCGTTAAAGCTGTATCGGCCGACGGCCTGAAAGCAGAGTAACGCTTAACGAATCGCCTGAGCTAGGCGGAGGCGGCCACGAGCGAGTTAGATATCCGCTCAATGCACCTCACAGGTTCATGCGACCGACCACACGGATGTGGTCATTACAGGCCCCGGCACTTGTGTCGGGGCCTGTTCTATTGTGGGTAGAAAAGTGGGGAGGTCAGCGCGGCTCTTGTGGCGAGGGGGCTTGCCCCCGTTGGGCTGCGTAGCGGCCCCTTGGTATGACGACGGTGATCCGCCTGAATGACCGCGACGCCCTCATTGGCGCCGCTACGCAGCCCAACGGGGGGCAAGCCCCCTTGCCACAGGTGCTCAGCGGGTGCCGGTTTATTCGGCATCCAGATGCATCGGTGTTACCACCCGACCATCTTTCTCCGCTTCCCCAAGGTTTGCATCGATAAAGTAAACCCGCTCATCTTCCAACTGCGCCTTGTCTACCAGGTAGTCCTTGATCGCGCTGGCGCGGTCCTGGCCCAGTTGGCGCAGCAACACGTCACTGCCACTCCAGAACTTGATCACACCGTCCCGCAGCTTGGCGGTGCGCTCGTCATTGCTCAGGTCTTTCCATTCGGCCGGAGGCTGTTGTTTCAGGCGGGTGCGGTAGATGCCTTCCAGCAGCGGCGCCTTTTCCTTTTCCGGTACTTCAAGCAGCGACGCCTGGGCCGGTACCTTGTCGCCACGGCGCTGGAGGATCTTGTAGTAGTTGTACTGGTATTCGCGTTCCAGCCGTTGTGCGGCCAAAAGCGGGCCGTCACTGCTGGCAGCGGCGGTGCCTTCGATCTCCAGGCGCAGCGCAGGGCGCTCCTTGAGGGCTTTGGCCAGGCTGTCGAGGGCCGACTGGGAATCCTTGCTCAGCTCGCTCGAGCCTGCGGCAAACGACACGTTGCCAAGGTCTTGAGCACCACCACCGCTGATCAGGCCGCCAATGAACTTGAATGGCGCCGTGGCCGCACGCACTACCAGGTTGCGCAGGGTCTGCCAGACAATCGGCATGACGCTGAACTGCGGGTTGTTCAAGTCGCCGGTCACCGGCAGTTCGATCGAGATCTTGCCGTCGGAGTCCTTGAGCAGGGCTATCGCCAGGCGAATCGGGAGGTCCACGGCGTCGGCGCTGTCGACCTTCTCACCCAGTTGCAGTTGCTCGACCACCACCTTGTTTTCGGCCTTCAACTGGCCCTTGGTGATGACGTAATGCAGGTCAAGGTTGAGCCGACCCTTGCGGATGCGGAACCCGGCAAACTTGCCCGAGTATGGCGTCAGGGTGGTCAGTTCGACGCGTTTGAAGCTGGTGGCGATATCCAGTGCGGCCATCGGGTCAAACGGATTCACGCTGCCCTTGATGGTGACCGGTGCATAACGGTCAACCTTGCCCTTGACGTCGACGCTGGCCGGTTTGGCCTGGCGACTGTCAATGGTGCCGATCTGGCCGTTGAGCTGCTGGATGGCCGTGGCGAAGTTCGGGGTCAGGCTGAAGTCGGCGAAGTTGGCCGAGCCGTCGTTGATCGCAATTTGACCAATATGAATGCCCAGGGGCTTCTCTTTGCTGGCCGCAGGTTTCGCCGCGGACTTGCCGGGGCTGTTGGCCGGCTGCGGGATCAGCAGGTCATCGATGTTGGTGGTGCGGTCATCGTTGATCATGAAGCGCGCATAGGGCTGCAACAGGTTGACCTTGTCGATCGACAGGCTGTCGCCATGTTGATAATTCACGCCTTCCAGCACCAGGCGCTGCCACTTGAGGAAGTCGCGGGTCTTCATGGTGTCCAGGGTGTGCAACTGGTCGACCTGGGCCCGGCCGGTCACCTGGAATGCCAGGGGGTCGGTGCTTTTCAGGTTCACGTCGAGGTTGCTGCCGAGCATGCCGCTACGCAGTTCCAGGCGGATAAATGGGCTGATATAGGACTGGGCGACGCGCAGGTCGATGTCTTTGGTGTCCACTTTCAGCTTGGCGCTGACCGGGCTCAGGTTGACCTGGCCGGTCGCCTCGAGCTTGCCTTGTTTGCCTACGCCGGTATCGAGCTTGAGGGTAAAAGGGCTCTGGTTAAGGCTGTCGAAACCCTGCAGGTCAAGGTTCAGCGGCCCGACTTCCAGGGCGACTGCCGGTTTGGCCGAGCGGTCAGCCAGATGCACTTGATAGTCGCGCAGTTGCACGTCCTTGAGCAGCACTTGCCAAGGCTTGCTCGGCGCTGCCGGTGCAGGTTTTGGCGAGTCGGCGGTAGCGGGTGCGGTGGCTGGCTCGGCTGCGGGTGCAGTTGCAGGTTTGCTCGGTTGGCTGGCAAACAGCTTCTGCCAGTCCAGCTGGCCGTCGGCTTCAAGGGCGGCCCAGGTTTCGAGTTTATTACTGCGGATCTTGCCGACGATCACTTGCTGTTTGGCCAGGTCCACGGTGGTTTCGCTGACGTCCAGCTTCTGCAGGCGCGCGAGCGGCCGGCCATCCGGTGCCTTGATCGCAAACGGCGCGACACTCAGGGCGACGTTGGTCAGGTTCAGCTCGGTTTCCTTGGCCAGGCTCAGCTTGTAGTCGGTGCTGAAGTTGAGGATGCCGTCTTCCAGAACCAGCGGCACCGCGTCACGTACATACGGCCACCAGACTTTCATCTTGCCGTCGGTAACCTTGAGTTTGCCCTCGGAGGCGATCGGGATCAGGCTGAAGTTGCCGGTCCAGTCGATCTGGCCGCCTTCAGGGCCGGCTGCCACCAGGGTCATGTCGGCGTTGTCATCGGGCAGCGTGCTGAGGTTTTTCAGCTCGAAATCGAGTTTGTCGTAGAGAAACTCGATCGGCTCGCTCGGGCGCAAATCCTGGAAGTGCACATAGCCGGCTGCCAGCTTGATGTTATCGATGCGCAGCGGGAATGGCTTGGCGTTCGGATCGGTTGGTGTCGGTTCGCTGGCCGGGAGTTTGAACAGCTGCGCCAGGTTGAGCTGGCCGGATTTGTCGAACAGCAGCTCGGTCTTGGGCTTGTCGAGTTGTACGTCGGCCAGGTGCAGGGCGCGGGTCCACAGGCTGTCGATCTGCAGGTTGGCATAGAGGCGTTCAAAGGCCACTTGCTCCTTGCCCGGCTCACCGATATTCAGGCCCCACACGGTCAGTTCGAGGCTGAACGGGTTGAGCTCGATACGCTCGACACGCGCCGGCACCGTGGCGTAGTTGGCCAACTGTTGGTTGGCCACGCGAAGGGCAATGCCGGGGAGAATCAGGAAGCCCAGCAAGCTGTACAGGGCAAGGGCGGTCAGCAAGGCGCCAGCGGCGCGAATCAATCCTTTGGGCATATGTGACGCCATCTATGTCAATCAAGAGTGCCTTGGAGTATGGCACGGGTTTACGGTTCCGAAGAGCCGGGCCTTTATTACTGCGCCCTGACCCTTTTGGGACAAGTCCTACAGTTGCAGGATCAGGGTCTTCAGCGGTGATTGCTGGTCGTGGGACGGGAAGTCTGCGCCGGGAGTCATGACCTGCCAGTCGCGCACCGGGCGCCCGGCCTTTTCCGCGCAGCGCAGGACCTGGTCACGCCAGTCGTCCATGCCGACTTTCGCCAGGTTGTTGCAGCAGATCAGCACGCCGTTGTCGGCCGTGGCCAGCAGCGCCGGCTTGAGCAGGCTCTGGTAGTCGCGCAGCAGGTCGACGGTACCGAAGGCGCTCTTGGCCCAGGCGGGTGGGTCGAGCAGTACCAGATCGTATTGACGCTGCTCCAGGCGCGGGTAACTCGGCAGCTTCTGCCCCCGACGCTGGCTGATGGGCAGGCCGGCCAGTTGGCGGATTGCCGGGAAGTAGTCGGACTGGATGAATTCCATCGTCGGCAATTGCGGGTTGAGTTGACCGTTTTCGCGACCGACCGCCAGGTTGCCCTCGGCAAAGTCCAGGTTGCACACCTCACGAGCGCCACCGGCAGCAGCACTCAGGCCTACGCCGCAGGTGTAGGCAAACAGGTTCAGCACGCTTTTGCCGGCGCTGTGTGCCTTGACCCAGCCACGGGTGTTGCGCAGGTCCAGGAACAACAGCGGGTCTTGCCCGGCATGGCGGCCGCGCACGCGGTAATTGAGGCCCCATTCGTGGCCGACCAGGTCTTCCAGGGCTGCGGGCTCGGCGCGGTACACCGTGTCTTCACGGTCGATGCGCGAGTTGCCCCGGGAGCGGTCGTTGTAGACCAGCAGCAGTTCAAGCCCCAGGTGCTGGTTGATTGCTTGATGCAGGTGCAACAGGTCGTCGCTTTCCAGCGACTGGTGAAAACTCTGCACCAGCAGTTGCGGGCCGTAGCGGTCGATCGTCAGGCCGCCGGCGCCTTCCTGGCTGCCGTGGAACAGGCGATAGCAATCGGTACCTTGTGCATGCAACTCGGCGAGCAGGTCCTGGCGATGATCGAGGGCGGCGCGCAGCGCCTGATTCAAGGAAGACATAGTGCGCGCCTTGCAGAGTAATTGGGGCGCGGGAGTTTAACAGTTATGGCTCCAGCAGGCCCATTCGCCTGTGGGCCCGCTGCACCGAACCATTGCGCATGGCCCAGCGCAACAACGGCGCGCTGCGCCTGACCCCGGCACGAATCATCTGGCGCTGGATCGGGCTTTGCTTCTGCCCGAGCATGTCGCTGGCCCAGTCCGGCAGCAGGTCGATACCGGCCTGCATCATCAGCGAGCCAAACGGCTTGGCCAGGGTGCTCGGAGACGGCGCATTGAGCAGCAGGCGCAGGACTTCGTGGCTGCGCTGGTCACACAGCAGTTGCGGACGAATACGCTCAAGGTAATCGGAAATTTCCTGGCGCGAACGCGGCACATGGCGCGCGCCCAATTGCTCGGCCACCAGGGCGATTTCGCTGTAGTACCGGTCTTGATCCCTCGGAGATAAATCCGGGTTGCGATAACGCAGGTGGGCCGCGAGAAAGTTGCTGACCTCCGCCACATGCACCCAGGTCAGCAACTCGGGATCACTGGCGGCATACGGTCGGCCGTCCGGTGCATGGCCGACCACTTGCAGGTGAATGGTGCGCACTTTCTCGATCAGCCATTCGGCGTCACGCCGCGAACCAAACGTGGTGCCGGAAATGAACTGCGAGGTGCGTCGTAACCGCCCCAGCATGTCCTGCCGAAAGTTCGAGTGGTCCCACACGCCGGCCAACGCTAGCGGGTGCAATGCCTGCAACATCAACGCGCTGATGCCGCCGATCAACATGCTGCTGAAGTCGCCATGGACCTTCCAGCTCACCGAGTTCGGCCCAAAGAGACCCGGATCGCCCTTGGGGTTCTCCAGGTCGAGTTGGCCCAGCGACAAGCCGGTCAGGCTCATCAGCTGGTTTTCGATGCGGCTGCGAATGAATTCCATGGGTTCCTAGCGGTTGAGGCGCTTGTCGATCAGGCCGTCCACCACGCTCGGGTCGGCCAGTGTGGATGTATCTCCCAGGCTGTCCAGCTCGTTGCAGGCAATCTTGCGCAGGATCCGCCGCATGATCTTGCCTGAGCGGGTTTTCGGCAAGGCCGGCGCCCATTGAATCAGCTCGGGCTTGGCGAAGCTGCCGATTTCCTTGCTGACCAGGTCCAGCAGGTGCTTTTTCAGCGCGTCGTCGGGCTCGACGCCATTCATGGGCGTGACGAAGGCATAGATGCCCTGGCCTTTTACGTCGTGTGGATAACCGACCACCGCGGCTTCTGCGACCTGATCATGCAGCACCAGGGCGCTTTCGACTTCGGCGGTGCCGATGCGGTGCCCGGAAACGTTGATCACGTCGTCGATGCGGCCGGTGATCCAGTAGTCACCGTCCTCGTCGCGCCGCGCGCCGTCGCCGGTAAAGTAGTAGCCGGGATAGGGTTTGAAATAGGTGTCGATCATCCGCTGAGGGTCGCCGTACACGCTGCGGATTTGCCCTGGCCAGCTGGATTTGATCGCCAGCACGCCGCTGCCGGCGCCACTGATTTCCTTGCCTTGCTCATCAAGCAGCACCGGCACTACGCCAAACATCGGCTGGGTAGCGCAGCCGGGCTTGATCCGCTGGGCGCTGACCAGCGGGCTGAGCATGATGCCGCCGGTTTCGGTCTGCCACCAGGTGTCGACAATCGGGCAGCGTTGTTCGCCCACGGCATTGAAGTACCAGTCCCAGGCTTCCGGGTTGATTGGCTCGCCGACACTGCCCAGCAGGCGCAGGCTGGCGCGGGAAGTGTTTTCCAGTGGCCCGTGGCCTTCCCGCATCAGCGCGCGTAACGCGGTCGGCGCGGTGTAGAAGATGTTGACCTTGTGTTTGTCGATCACCTGCCAGAACCGCGAGCTGTCCGGGTAGCTCGGCACGCCTTCGAACATCAGCGAGGTCGCACCATTGGCCAGTGGCCCGTACACGATATAGCTGTGGCCGGTGACCCAGCCGACATCGGCGGTGCACCAGAACACTTCGCCTTCGCGGTAATCGAGCACGTACTTGAAGGTCATCGCAGCCTGCAGCAGGTAACCGCCGGTGGTGTGCAACACACCTTTGGGTTTGCCGGTGCTGCCGGAGGTGTAGAGGATAAACAGCGGGTCTTCCGCATCCATCGGCTCGGGCGGGCAGTCGTCGCTGGCTGCATCCAGGGCCTGTTGATACTTGAGGTCGCGCCCTTCAGTCCAATTGACTGCCGCGCCAGTGCGCTGCACCACCAGTACCGTGCTGACACCCGGGCAACTGGCCAGAGCCTTGTCGACATTCTGTTTCAGCGCCACCGGCTTGCCGCCGCGCACGCCTTCATCGGCGGTGATCACCGTGTGGCAATCGGCGTCGAGAATGCGGTCGCGCAGGGCGTCCGGCGAGAATCCGCCAAACACCACCGAATGCACCGCACCGATCCGCGTACAGGCCAGCATCGCGTAGGCCGCCTCGGGAATCATCGGCATGTAGATGCACACCCGGTCGCCTTTCTTCACGCCACGGCTTTTCAGCACGTTGGCCAGGCGGCTGACGTTTTGGTGGAGTTGGCGGTAGGTGATTTTGGAAGACTTTGCAGGATCATCGCCTTCCCAGATGAAGGCCGGCTGGTCGGCACGTTGCGCCAGGTGACGGTCGATGCAGTTGTAACTGACGTTCAGTTGGCCACCGGCAAACCATTGGGCGGCGCCGGTCTTGATGTCGGATTTCTGGACGGTCTGCCAGGGCGTGGTCCAGTCGAGAAAACGCTTGGCCTGTTCGGCCCAGAACGTATCGGGTTGCTCGACGGATTGGCGGTAGAGGCGCTGGTAGTCCTCTTGACTGAGTTGCGCAGCCCGGCGGACGGCATCGGCGGTGGGGAACGTGCTGATATCGAACATGAGGGATCCTTATTCTTGTTTTTTGCGACAAGAGGGGAGCTTTGCGACCCTCGTAGGAGCTGGCTTGCCAGCGATTGCATCACCTCGGTAGTGAGTTTCACCGAGGTGTTTGCATCGCTGGCAAGCCAGCTCCTACAAGGGTCCGCTCCCGCAGGTTCAGACCCTCATTGTAGTGCTGATACCATCAACCGCGGTGACGGCCGCGGAAGTAGTTGATCAACCCTTGGGTGGACGCGTCGTCCGCAGGCTGTTCTTCGGTGCCGGTCAGGCGGTTGTAGACGCCTTTGCCCAGCTCCTTGCCCAACTCCACGCCCCACTGGTCGAACGCGTTGATGCCCCAGATGACGCTTTGCACGAACACTTTGTGTTCATACATCGCCACCAGTGCGCCAAGACGGCGAGGGCTGATGCGTTCAACCACAATGGTGTTGCTCGGACGGTTGCCCGGGATCACCTTGTGCGGTGCCAGCTTCTGCACTTCGGCCTCGTCCATGCCCTTGTCGCGCAGCTCGGCTTCAGCTTCGCTGCGGGTCTTGCCGAGCATCAGGGCCTGGCTCTGGGACAGGCAGTTGGCGTACAGCCACTGATGGTGGTCGGAAACCGGGTTGAAGCTGACGATCGGCACGATGAAGTCGGCCGGGATCAGTTGGGTGCCCTGGTGCAGCAGCTGGTGGTAAGCATGCTGGCCGTTGCAGCCTACGCCGCCCCAGATAACCGGGCCGGTGTCGGTGGAAACCGGCGTACCGTCCTGGCGCACGCTCTTGCCGTTGGATTCCATGTCCAGCTGTTGCAGGTGCTTGGTGATGTTACGCAGGTAGTGATCGTACGGCAGGATTGCGTGGCTCTGCGCGCCCCAGAAGTTGCCGTACCACACGCCCAGCAGGCCGAGCAGCACCGGCATGTTCGCCTCGAATGGAGCGGTCTGGAAATGCTGGTCCATGGTGTAGGCGCCGGACAGCAGTTCCTTGAAGTTGGACATGCCGATGGCCAGCGCGATGGGCAGGCCGATGGCCGACCACAGCGAGTAACGACCGCCCACCCAGTCCCACATCGGGAAAATGTTCTCTTCGCGGATACCGAAGGCCACGGCCGCCGCGTTGTTGCTCGATACGGCGATGAAGTGGCGATACAGCTCGGCTTCCGAGCCACCCTGGGCCAGGTACCAGGCGCGGGCGGCCTGGGCGTTTTTCAGGGTTTCGAGGGTGTTGAAGGATTTTGACGAGACGATGAACAGCGTGGTCTCGGCGCGCAGCTTCATGGTCAGCTCGTGGAACTCGCTGCCGTCGATGTTCGCCAGGTAATGGCAGCGCACGCCTTTGTGGGCGTAGGACAACAGCGCTTCAGACACCAGCTCCGGGCCGAGGAACGAGCCACCGATACCGATGTTCACCACGTCGGTGATCGGCTTCTCGGTGTAGCCACGCCACAGGCCGTCGTGGATGCGGCCGACCAGGTCAGTGATCTGGTTCAGCACCTTGTGCACGTCCGGCATGATGTTCACGCCGTTGACCGACAGCTTGTCACCCACCGGGCGACGCAGTGCGGTGTGCAGCGCCGGGCGGCCTTCGGAAGAGTTGACCGGCTCGCCGTTGAACAGCGACTTGATCGCGCCCTGAAGGTCGACTTCCTTGGCCAGGCCTACCAGCAGGTCGCGGGTTTCGCTGGTGATCAGGTTTTTCGAGTAATCGAGGAAAAGTCCGCAGCTGCTCAAGGTGAACTGGGTAAAGCGCTGGGGATCGGCATTAAAGGCTTCGCGCATGCTGAAATCCTGCATGGCTTGGCGATGTTGATTGAGCGCTTGCCAGGCGGGCAGAGCGGTAACGTCATGAGGAGTGCGGTAGTACGCCATCGCTGCGGGTTTCCTTTTTATTGCTGGGACTGCTTTTAGGACACTTGAAAGCCGGGAATGTCCTGTCTTTGTGAAGATGACAGGCTCCGGTCAACGCCAACGAAGAGCGTAGGGCGAATACATTAAACCTAGCGTGTCGATCTGTCTTGGCTTTGTCTGCGCTGTGGCCGGTACTTTTTTATACCGGCCGATCAGGCAGTGCAACAGGCGGGGTGTGCGGCGGGGTCAGTTCAGGTGCAGATGCAGGTTGTCGATCAGCCGGGTGGCGCCCAGGTAGGCGGCGACCAGGATCACCAGGTCCTTGTCTTCGGCGGTGGCCGGACGCAGGTGCAGGCCCTGGCGAACCTCCAGGTAGTCCATGCGAAAACCTGCCGCTTCGATTTGCTGGACCTGTGCGGCGCGCAGTTTGGCGAAGTCGCGATCGCCCGCTTCAATGGCGGCGGCGATCTGGCTGAGGCTGCGGTACAGCACCGGTGCGATCGCGCGCTGTTCGTCGGTGAGGTAACCATTGCGCGACGACAGCGCGAGGCCGTCGTCGGCGCGCACGGTCGGCTCGCCGATAATCTGGATCGGCATGTTCAGGTCATGGACCATGGCGCGAATCACCGCCAGTTGCTGGTAGTCCTTCTGGCCAAAGATCGCCAGGTCCGGCTGGACCATGTTGAACAGCTTGCTGACCACCGTGGCCACGCCTTCAAAATGCCCGGGCCGGCTGGCGCCGCACAGGCCTTCGGACAGTTGCGGCACGCTGACGCGAGTCTGGCCGGCCATGCCGTCGGGGTACATCTCCTCGACGGTCGGGGCGAACAACAGGTTGCAACCGGCTTGAAGCAGCTTTTCCTGGTCAGCCGCCAGGGTGCGCGGGTACTTGTCCAGGTCTTCGCCGGCGCCGAATTGCAGCGGGTTGACGAAAATGCTCGCCACCACGAAATCGGCTTGTTGCGCAGCCTTGGTGACCAGCGTGGCATGGCCGCTGTGCAGGTTGCCCATGGTGGGCACGAAGCCGATGCGTTTGCCCGCGCTGCGGGCATGGGTGACGGCGGCACGCAGTTCGCGCACGGTCTTGACGGTGTTCATGCGGAGAATCCGTGTTCGGCGCCCGGGAAGGTGATGGCTTTGACTTCGCTGACATAGGCGGCGAGGGCTGATTGGATGCTGTCCTGGCCCGCCATGAAGTTCTTCACGAACTTGGGTACGCGGCCGGTAAGGGACAGGCCCAGCATGTCATGCAGTACCAATACCTGGCCGTCTGTGGCAGGTCCGGCGCCGATACCGATCACCGGTACTTTAACGGCCTGGGTGATTTCCGCTGCCAGCTCGCTTGGCACGCATTCGAGCAGAATCATGCACGCACCGGCCTGTTCAAGGGCGATGGCATCGGCCCGCATCTGGCGCGCCTGGGCTTCGCCGCGGCCTTGTACCTTGTAGCCGCCGAGGATATTCACTGACTGTGGCGTCAGGCCCATGTGCGCGCAAACCGGCACGCCGCGTTCAGCCAGCAAACGAATTGACTCGGCGAGCCAGGCGGCACCTTCAACCTTGATCATGTGTGCACCGGCACGCATCAGTTGAGCACTGTTGGTCAGGGTCTGTTCGATGGTGGCATCGGCCATGAAGGGCAGGTCGGCAATGATGAAGGCGCCTTCGTTGCCGCGTTTGACGCAGGCCGTGTGGTAAGCGATTTCATCGTTGGTGACGGGCAGGGTGCTGTCATTCCCTTGTAGAACCATGCCCAGGGAGTCCCCCACCAGCAACACTTCAACTCCTGCCTGGCTGCTGGCCTGGGCAAAAGTGGCGTCGTAGCAGGTCAGCATGGTGATCTTTTCACCTTTGAGCTTGAGGCTCTGCAAGGTGCTCAGGGTAACGTTTGGCATGAAAAGGGTCCTCATTCAGGCGCTTGGAAACAGCGAGTAACGCGCGTGAGTCTTCGTTTATACAGGCGCACTTTCTTAAGGATCAGTGCTTATAAGGCCTGGATTGCGCCCTTTAGCGCCGGGTAGGCGGCAGCGGGACGCCTATAGTCGTGAGGAGGACTCTGGAAGTCAATTGGATGTGTTACCGCATTGTTACGGCGGTGGTGTTACCGCTGTTACTGATGCGATTCAGCAGTAAATGATGCGTAGTAAATGCAGGAGCGAGCTAGCTCGCGAAGGTCGTCAATGATGACGCGGGAAGCCTGGCGCCCAGCGGTGTTCTCAGGTTTTTCGCGAGCAAGCTCGCTCCTACAGGTTTGAAGGCAGGCGTTCCAGGCCGACAAACGGGCAGGCATCCAGCAGGTCGCCGAGCAGGCGGCCATCGGCCAGTTGCAGGCTGGCCGGGGCCAGTTCTGCCAGCGGGTAAAGCACGAACGCCCGCAGGTGCATTTGATAGTGCGGCACCTTCAGGCGCGGCTCATCGATCAGCCGGTCGCCAAACACCAGGATATCCAGGTCCAGGGTGCGCGGGCCCCAACGCTCAAGACGCTCGCGGCCCTGGTCATTCTCGATGGCTTGCAGCGCATCGAGCAGTTCCAGTGGTGCCAGGGCGCTGTCCAGGGCCGCGACCGCATTGGTATAGCGCGGCTGGCCCGGGAGCAGGGAATCACTTTGATAGAAGGCGGAGACGCCCGCCAGCGTGGTGTCCGGCAATTGCGCGAGGGCCTCGATGGCGTCGCGCAATTGTTGTTCAGGGGCAGCCAGGTTGCTGCCCATGCCGACGTAGATACGTTCCACGTGCTTACTCGCCCGACGCGCTCGATGAATCGCCAGCGCTGCGTTTGCGCTTGCTGCCACTGCTGCGACGACGTTTTTTCGGGCCATCGCCGGTGGCTTCGCCTTTGCTGCTGAGCTCTTTGATCATCTCGCGGCGCTGGCTGTCGTTGGCGTCCTGGTAGTCGGTCCACCATTCGCCCAGGCCGTCGGTCTGCTCGCCGGCGCTTTCGCGCAGCAGCAGGAAGTCATAGCCGGCACGGAAGCGCGGGTTGTCCAGCAGCAGGTCGGCGCGTTTGCCGCTGCGGCGTGGCAGGCGCTCCTGCATGTCCCAGATCTCGCGGATCGGCATGGTGAAGCGTTTCGGGATGGCGATGCGCTGGCATTGCTCGGCGATCAGCTCGTGAGCGGCTTCCTGCATGGCCGGAATTGCCGGCATGCCACGGTCTTGCAAGCGCATGACGCGTTTTGGAAGCGCTGGCCACAACAGGGCGGCAAACAGGAACGCCGGGGTTACCGGTTTGTTCTGCTTGATGCGCAGGTCGGTGTTGATCAGGGCTTCGCTGATCAGCGTGTGGGTGTAGGTCGGGTTGTACTCCAGTGCTTCGGCGCTGGCCGGGAACAGTGGGTCGAACAACTGCAGGTCTACCAGCATTTCGAAGGTGTCGGCAGCATAGCCGGAGAGGAACAGCTTGAGCACCTCTTCGAACAGGCGTGCCGAGGGAATTTCCCGCAGCATCGGCGCCAGGTCGCGAATCGGCGCGGCCGTGTGCTTCTCGATGCCGAAGTTCAGCTTGGCGGCGAAACGCACGGCCCGCAGCATGCGCACCGGGTCTTCCTGGTAGCGTTGCGTCGGGTCGCCGATCAGGCGCAGCAGGTTGTTGCGGATGTCGTGTACGCCATTGGCGTAATCGAGAATGCGCTCGCTGACCGGGTCGTAATACAGGGCATTGATGGTGAAGTCGCGGCGCTGCGCGTCTTCTTCCAGGGTGCCGTAGACGTTGTCCCGCAGGATGCGCCCGCTTTCGTTGCGGGAAGACTGGTTAGTGTCTTCTTCTTCATCGTTTTGCGGATGGTTGGCGCGGAAGGTCGCGACCTCGATGATCTCGCGACCAAAGTGGATGTGCACCAACTTGAAGCGCCGGCCGATGATCCGCGCATTGCGGAATTCGGCACGCACTTGTTCCGGCGTGGCGCTGGTGGCGACGTCGAAATCCTTAGGAGTGATATTGAGCAACATGTCGCGCACGCAACCGCCAACCAGGTAGGCCTGGTAGCCGGCGTTCTGCAAACGTTCGACGATGTTCACCGCATAACGGCTGAACTGGGCGCGTTGCAGCGAATGCTGGCTGCTATTGAGCACTTCAGGCGTGCTGCGTTTGTGTTGCGTACGACGCAAGGGAGAACGGAATGACTGGAACAACTTCTTCAGCATGGGATGCACTGTTTGAAGGAATGTTCGGCCATAACGAAGAATGACCGCATGATGGGCCGGGATTCTAGCATTTAGTCAGGGGATGGTGTAGGAACTAGCTGCAAGGCTTGAGCCAGAAGCTTAAAAGAAGGGTGGCAGGTGCCAAATCGCGGAAACTACAAGGGGAGCCGAAGCTCCCCCAGAAGTAGTTGCGTGCTCTATTTTTATTATTGGTTGCGGGCTTCTTGTTTTTGTTGATCGCCCTCGCCATGAAGCTTCACCTTCATGACACTCCCAATCGGGAGCCAAGAGCAAACGGATTGCTTTGGTCGCTGTGTTGCTGATCTACGATCCAACCAGTTCAGGCTCTGCCTTAGGGCAGTTTTTGTTGTTCTCGGCCTGGTTGCGGGGCAAGCCCCAAATGCAACGCCTCTCCAAAAGAATCAGTTAGCTGCGCCTCCGCCGTGTTGTTTTTGTTATGCGTGAGTCGATTCGTCTTATTTTTATTGTCTTGTACATTTGCTTGTTATTGTTTTTGTACTAAGCATATAGCAGGGTGCGTGCCAACTTTTGCGAGGCCCAGCAAAATAAGGGGTTTGGGGCGTTTTCGGGTTTTTTGTAGGCGAAAAAAAGCCGGGGCTTCGTTACCGTAAGCCCCGGCTTTTGTTACGTGAAAAATCAGCGGTAACAGTTTTTTCACATCTGCGGGTGTTACCTGTGGGGGCGACCCACTCAGCTTTCGCTGGCAACCCCGGTCTTGCGCCGCGGGATACCCAGGCGCTGGCGCCGTTCCCACAGGCATTTACGGCTGACGCCCAGTTTGCGCGCCAGTTCGGTCTCGGTCATGTGGTCCTGGTGCTCCAGCACGAAATGCTGGAAGTAATCTTCCAGTGACAAATCTTCTGTCGGCTCGTGGCTGTTATTACTGCCGCCACCTTGCTGCGGTGGCAAACCGATGAAGTCATCATCATCCAGGTCGCTGAGCTCGATATCGATCCCCAGCAGCTCGGCGGAAATTTCCGGGCTCTCCGACAGAATCACCGCACGCTCTACCGCGTTTTCCAGCTCCCGCACGTTACCCGGCCAGGAGTAGTGACGAATCGCCTGCTCGGCATCGGCAGCAAACTTCAGGTCGGTACGGTTGATGCGCGCACTCTGGCGCGCCAGGAAGGCCGTGGCGATTTCGTTGACGTCGGCGCCGCGCTCACGCAGGGCCGGCAGTTTGAGAGCTATCACGTGCAGGCGGTAATAAAGGTCTTCACGGAACTGGCCAATCTTGGCCAGGCTCTTCAGGTCACGGTGAGTGGCCGCAATCAGTCGTACGTCGACCTTTTGCGACTGTACCGAACCGACGCGACGTATTTCGCCTTCCTGGAGTACCCGCAGCAAGCGTGCCTGGGCTTCCAGCGGCAGCTCGCCAATCTCGTCGAGGAACAGCGTGCCGCCGTCGGCGGCTTCAACCAAACCCGCACGGCCAGCACTGGCGCCGGTAAAGGCGCCTTTTTCATGGCCGAACAATTCGGATTCGATCAGGGATTCGGGGATCGCCGCGCAGTTCACCGAGATCATCGGTGCCTTGGCGCGCTTGGACAGGTTGTGCAGGGCACGGGCCACCAGTTCTTTACCGGTACCGGACTCGCCCTGGATCAGTACATTGGAGTCGGTTGGCGCCACTTTGCGGATCTTGCTGTACAGGTCCTGCATGGGTGGGCAGGAGCCGATGATGCCGATTTCGCCGTTACTGTTATCAATACCGGGTTTTTCAGAACCATTGGCGGCCTTGCCCGCTGCCGGGCGTTCAGCCGGTGCGCTGCTGGCCGATTGACGGTCACGCAGGATTCGCGCTACGGCCTGGAGCATTTCGTCGTGATCGAAGGGCTTGGCGATGTAGTCCACCGCGCCCATCTTCATGGAGTCCACGGCCGAGCGCAGGCTGGCGTAGCTGGTCATGATCAGCACCGGAGTGCCTTGGCCGAGCTTGATCAGCTCGGTGCCGGGGGCGCCTGGCAAACGCAGGTCACTGACGATCAGGTCGAACGTGGGAATGCTGAAACGCTCTTGGGCTTCCTGCACCGAGCCGGCTTCGCTGACCTGGTACTGATTACGTTCAAGCAGGCGACGCAAGGCAGAGCGGATAATGGTTTCGTCTTCGACGATCAAAATGTGCGGCATTGATTCAACTCTCTCGACGGTCTCAGTTCACAGCGGACGTCGCTTCGACATGACGCGGCAAGGTCACCCGAATACGGGTGCCGCGTTGGCTTTCGGTGTCAGCCGGGCTGTCGATGGTGATTTGTCCATAATGCTCTTCAACGATGGAATAGACCAGTGCAAGGCCCAGACCGGTACCTTCACCCGGATCCTTGGTGGTGAAGAAGGGTTCGAACAATCGATCCATGATGTTCTGTGGAATGCCGCTGCCTTCGTCCTCGACGATCAGATCGACCGTGTGCTCGAAAGCCTCGCTCTTGACCCGTACTGCGCTGCCGGCCGGCGATGCGTCGCGGGCGTTGGACAGCAGGTTGATCAGCACTTGGGCCAGGCGTTGTGAATCACCGTCGACCCAGTGTTCCGGGTCGCACAGGTTGAAGAACTGTACTTCGAAATTGCGCCGGTTCAAGGCCAGCAGCCCAATGGCATCCTGGGCCACTTCGGCCAGGCACACCGCTTCGTCGTGATTCTGATGGGCGCCCGCGTGGGCAAAGCTCATCAGCGACTGCACGATGCGCGAAACACGCTTGGTCTGCTCGAGAATCTGCCCGCTGATTTCGATGATTTCGCCGTCTTCTTCGCGCTCTTCCCGCAGGTTTTGCGCGAGGCAGGCGATACCGGTGATCGGATTGCCGATTTCATGGGCCACACCCGCGGCCAGGCGCCCGATGCTGGCCAGGCGCTCGGAGTGCACCAGCTTGTCTTCGAGCATCTGGGTTTCGGTCAGGTCTTCCACCAGCAGCACCAGGCCGCTGTTGCCGGGCGCCAGTGGCTCGTCGATGGCGGCCTTGTGCAGGTTGAGCCAGCGGGTTTGGCCATCCAGCGCCAGGTGCTGTTTGTGCAAGTGTTCGTCGGGCAGGTTGATGAAGCCCTGGAGCAATTCTTTCCACGGGTCGCCAATGGTGTTCAGGCGCGAGCCCACCACACGTTGGGCGGCGATGCCGGTGAGCTCTTCCATGGCCTTGTTCCACATCAGGATCTCTTGATCCTTGGCCAGGGAGCAGACGCCCATCGGCAGTTCCTGCAACGTCTGGCGGTGATAGCGGCGCAGGGCGTCGAGTTCGGCGGCAAGGCCGGTGAGGCGGGAGTGGTAATCCTCCAGCCGGCTCTCGATGAAGTGGATGTCTTCGGTCACGTAGTTTTCGCCGCCGGCCTTGTAGGGCAGGAAGGTCTCGACCATGTCCTGGGACACGCTCGGGCCCATCAGGCCGGAAAGGTTGGCTTCGATACGGTCCCGCAGGCGGCGCAGGGCATAAGGCCGGCGCTCGTCGAACGGCAAGTAGAGATCGCGCAGGGCCTGCTCGACTTCCTTTTGTGCGGCCTTGGCGCCCAGCGGCTTGGCCAGTTGCGTGGCGAATTCCTGGGGTGAGGCCGCGTGCAGTTCGCGGCGTTGCGGGCGACGGACGTTGTCCACTGCGCAGGCTTCGGCAGCGCTGGTTTCTTCGGGGCTGGCGTTGGTGAACAGCGAGATCAGGGTGAACATCAGCACGTTGGCCGCCAGCGAGGCAATTGCCGCCATGTGCCAACTGGTGTCATCCAGCACGTAGATCATGTTCAGCAGCGGGATGTAGAAGCCCTGCAGGTTGCCCACCAGCGGCAGCAGCATGGTCACGGTCCATACCAGGATCCCGGCGAGCAAACCGGCGATAAAGCCTCGGCGGTTGGCGGTCGGCCAGTACAGCACCGACAGCACGCCCGGCAGGAACTGCAAGGTGGCAACGAAGGCAACGATGCCCAGGTTGGCCAGGTCCTGTTCTGCACCCAGCAACAGGTAGAAGCCATAGCCGGCCATGATGATCGCGACGATCAGGGCCCGGCGGGTCCATTTCAGCCAGCGGTAGATATTGCCTTCGGCCGGCGGCTGGTAGAGCGGCAGCACCAGGTGATTCAGCGCCATCCCCGACAGCGCCAGGGTACTGACGATGATCAGCCCGCTGGAGGCCGATAATCCGCCGACATAGGCCAGCAATGCGAGGGATTTGCTGTTGGCTGCAATGCCCACGCCCAGCGTGAAGTATTCGGGATTGGTGGTGGCGCCAAGTTTCAGGCCGGCCCACAGGATCAGCGGCACCGCCAGGCTCATCAACAGCAGGAACAGCGGCAAGCCCCAGCTGGCGCTGACCAGCGAGCGCGGGTTGAGGTTTTCGGTGAAGGTCATGTGGTACATGTGCGGCATCACAATCGCCGAGGCGAAGAACACCAAAAGCAGCGTGCGCCATGGGCCTTCCTGCAACGGCGTGTGCAGTGCGGCCAGGGCGGTCTGGTTTTGCAGCAGCCACAGTTCCAGCTGTTGCGGGCCGTCGAATACGCCATACAACGCGTACAGACCGACGCCGCCGATGGCGATCAGCTTGATCACCGATTCAAACGCGATCGCAAACACCAGTCCTTCATGTTTTTCACGGGTGGCGATATGCCGTGAGCCGAAGAAAATCGTGAACAGAGTGATCAGTGCGCAGAAGCTCAATGCCACGCGGTGTTGCACCGGTTCGCGGGTGAGGATGCTGATGGAGTCGGCCACGGCCTGGATCTGCAATGCCAGCAACGGCAGCACGCCGATCAGCATGAAAATCGTGGTCAGTGCACCGGCCCAGGTACTGCGAAAACGGAACGCAAACAGGTCGGCCAGGGACGACAACTGATAGGTGCGGGTGATTTTCAGGATCGGATACAACAGCACCGGCGCCAGCAAAAACGCGCCGGACACCCCGAGATAACTCGAAAGAAAGCCGTATCCATACTGATAGGCCAGGCCCACGGTGCCATAAAACGCCCAGGCACTCGCGTACACGCCCAACGACAAGGTGTAGGTCAACGGATGGCGAATGATCGCCCGCGGAATCATCCCACGTTCACTGATCCAGGCTACCCCGAACAACGCGGCCAGGTAGGCGGCGCTGATCAGCAGCATCTCGGTCAGGCTAAAGCTCATCGGCATCTTTTTGGCTCTGCAGGATGAAAGTCACGACGATCAGAATCAGCCAAAGCAGATAGGGCCGGTACCAGGCGCCTGTGGCGTCGATCCACCAATCCATGATGGCGGGAGAAAACAGGTAGATCCCGACGACCAGCAGCAGGACCAATCGATAGATGTACATGTTGGCCTCTGATTGAAAAACTGCGGCGATGGTAACGGATGGCTCGCAAGCTGCAAGCGCCTTCAGCGCAATTGCGCTTCGGCCAGCGTGAGTGTGCGCGGGATCTGTGTGGCATCCCAGTGTTGAATGCCCCAATCCAGCAGTTCCCGTGGGCTGGCGTGGTGCAGTTCGTCGCCCGCCGGCTGGCCCAGGGCGCGCAGTGCTCTTAACAGCAAAGGCGTGGCCTGGTCAGTGGTCAAGGGCGGTGAGCGGTAGGATTTGCCCAGCTTGTTACCGTCCGGCTGGATGATCAACGGCACATGCAGGTAACGCGGTTGGCGCAGGCCCAGCAGTTCTTGCAGATACAGTTGGCGCGGCGTGGAGTCGAGCAGGTCGGCGCCACGCACGATGTCGGTCACACCTTGCCAGGCATCATCGAGGACTACCGCCAGTTGGTAGGCATACAGGCCGTCGCGACGGCGGATGATGAAGTCGCCTACGTCGCGACCCAGATGCTGTCGGAATTTGCCTTGTACGCGGTCGGTAAAGTGGTACTCCAACTCCGGCACTCGCAGGCGGATGGCGGCATCTTGCTGGTCATGCCCGGCATTGCGGCACAGTCCCGGATAAATCCCGGCATAGGGCTCCAGTTGCTTGCGCGAGCAGGTGCAGGCGTAGGCCAGGCCATGATTGAACAGGCGGTTGAGCACTTCAGCGTAGGCATCGTGCCGCTCGCTTTGTCGGACCAACTCCCCGTCCCATTCAAAACCATAGCGTTCCAGGGCATTCAGGATTGCGGCCTGGGCGCCGGGCTCTTCCCGTGGCGGGTCGAGGTCTTCCATGCGCATCAGCCAGCGGCCTTGGTTGGCACGGGCGTCGAGGTAGGAGGCGAGGGCGGCGACCAGGGAACCGAAGTGCAGGTGTCCGCTGGGCGTGGGGGCGAAACGCCCGATATAGGAGGAGGCTGTCATGGGCCGGATATTACTGGAAAACCAGCAAACGCCAGAAACAAAAATGGGGCGTTCGCACGCCCCATTTGTTCAGCCCGGCAATGATTACTTGCCGACCTGTTTTTCCTTGATTTCAGCCAAGGTCTTGCAGTCCACGCACAGGTCGGCAGTAGGACGCGCTTCCAGGCGGCGAATACCAATCTCGACGCCGCAGGACTCGCACCAGCCGTACTCTTCGTCTTCGATGAGTTGCAGGGTCTTGTCGATCTTCTTGATCAGCTTGCGCTCGCGATCACGGGCGCGCAGTTCAAGGGCGAACTCTTCTTCCTGGCTGGCACGGTCTGCCGGGTCCGGGAAGTTGGCCGCTTCGTCCTTCATATGGTCAACGGTACGGTCAACCTCTTGCATCAAGTCCTGTTTCCACTGCTTCAGGATCTTGGAGAAGTGTTCGCGCATGGGCTTGCCCATGTATTCCTCACCCTTCGCCTCGACGTAGGGTTGGAAGCCGCTGATGCTCTGTTGCTTTGCTTGGGTGGGCATGAATGGACCGCCTCTCACTCTTCTAATCCATTGCGCAGGATTGCAACATCACCGACACCTGCCGGCCCTGCGGCTGCAAGCGGGCGAACTTACCAGATAGATTCGGGGTGCGCCACTCCCGGTTGTCGAGGCACCGTCTCCTTTGGCTTGCAAACCGCCGCAGGCCCCAGCAGGGCGGGCTTGTACGGTCTCGAATGTTGATTTTAGCTGTTTTGCAGGTAGTTGCTTGCCGTGCTTGCTACATGTCTTGGGGCAATAGAGCAGGTTTTGCGCGGCGGGTTGGGTAGAATCGGGGTTTGTCCTCAGAGTTAAGGAAGGCTAATGGCTCAGCCCTACAGTGCGCGCAGCCGCGCTATCGAACCTTTCCATGTCATGGCGTTGCTGGCGCGGGCCAATGAATTGCAGGCCGCCGGTCACGACGTGATTCACCTGGAAATCGGCGAGCCGGACTTCACCACCGCCGAACCCATCATCAAGGCCGGGCAGGCGGCGCTGGCCAATGGCAAGACCCGCTATACCGCGGCCCGCGGGCTACCGGAGTTGCGGCAAGCCATCAGCGGTTTCTACCAGCAGCGCTACGGGTTGAGCATCGATCCCGAGCGAATTCTGATTACACCCGGCGGCTCGGGAGCCTTGTTGCTGGCGAGCAGCCTGCTGGTGGACCCCGGCAAGCACTGGCTGCTGGCAGACCCAGGCTACCCCTGCAACCGCCACTTCCTGCGGCTGGTGGAGGGCGCGGCCCAACTGGTCCCGGTCGGCCCCGAGGTGCGTTATCAACTGACCGCCGACCTGGTGGCGCGCCATTGGGATCAGGACAGCGTGGGCGCGTTGGTCGCGTCGCCTGCCAACCCTACCGGCACCATCCTGACGCGGGACGAGTTGGCGGGGTTGTCGAGCGCCATCAAGGCGCGCAATGGGCATTTGGTGGTGGATGAGATCTACCACGGCCTGACCTATGGCACCGATGCCGTCAGCGTGCTGGAAGTCGACGATGAAGCCTTCGTTCTAAATAGTTTTTCGAAGTATTTCGGAATGACCGGCTGGCGCCTGGGCTGGCTGGTGGCGCCGCCTGCTGCGGTGGGTGAGCTGGAGAAACTGGCGCAGAATCTCTACATCAGCGCGCCGAGCATGGCCCAGCATGCGGCCCTGGCCTGCTTCACCCCGCAAACATTGAACATTCTTGAAGACCGCCGGGCCGAGTTTGGCCGGCGTCGCGACTTCCTGCTGCCAGCGTTGCGCGAGTTGGGTTTCGGTATTGCCGTGGAGCCGGAAGGCGCGTTCTACCTGTATGCCGATATCAGCGCATTCGGCGGCGATGCCTTCGCGTTCTGCCGGCACTTCCTCGAAACCGAGCACGTTGCGTTCACGCCGGGCCTGGATTTCGGCCGTTATCAAGCCGGTCACCATGTGCGTTTTGCCTACACGCAAAACCTTGATCGCCTACAGCAAGCCGTTGAACGGATTGCCCGCGGCCTGCGGAGTTGGCAAGGCTGATGCGCTTTAATCCTCCCCTTGAAGAAGGCCGGCTGATCCGCCGCTACAAGCGTTTTCTCGCCGATATCGAAACCGTTACCGGCGAGTTGTTGACCATTCACTGCCCGAACACCGGCTCGATGTTCAACTGCATGGTGGAAGGTGGCCAGGTCTGGTTCAGCCGCTCCAATGACCCCAAGCGCAAGCTGCCAGGCACCTGGGAAATCAGCGAAACCCCACAAGGGCGCCTGGCGTGTGTGAACACGGCGCGGGCCAATCAGTTGGTTGAAGAAGCGCTGCGCGCGGGGGTCATCACCGAGCTCAATGGCTTTACCGCCTTGAAACGCGAAGTCGCCTACGGCCAGGAAAACAGCCGGATCGATTTCCGCCTGGACTACCCGGCGGGCGCGGCATATGTCGAAGTCAAAAGCGTCACCCTCGGGTTTGACGGGACCTCGACGGCGGCGTTTCCCGATGCCGTGACCCAGCGCGGTGCCAAGCATCTGCGTGAGCTGGCGCATCTGGCGCGTGAGGGTGTACGGGCAGTGCAGTTGTACTGCGTCAACCTCTCGGGGATCGATGCGGTGCGTCCTGCCGAAGAAATTGATGCCGGTTATGCGGCGGCGTTGCGTGAGGCCAAGGCGGCGGGCGTCGAGGTGCTGGCCTATGGCGTGCGAGTGACGTCAGAGGAAATCTGCGTCGATCGCCGGCTGGAAGTATTGCTCGGCGACTAGAGTTGTACCCACAGGCCTTGTTCGTCCTCGCGGCCGGGCAGGGCTGTCAGGCTCTGGCCGGCGCAAGGGCCGGCGACGCACTCACCGCTTTCGATCAGGAACAGCGCGCCATGGGTGGCGCACTGGATCAGGCTGGCGCTGGGGTCGAGAAACTGGTGCGGCTGCCATTCCAGCGGCACCCCGCGATGTGGGCAGCGGTTGATATAGAAGTAGGCAATGCCTTCGCGGCGCACGGCAAACAGCTTGCGGCCGTCGATATCGAAACCGAGGCTGGCGTTGGGTGCGAGTTCGCTGGAGGCGCAGAGAAACTTCATATCGATCCTTAAGTGCCGCCGTTTGCGGGCTGTAAGGCTATCCTGGTTTTTGCCGCAGAGCCCGGTGCTTGACGTGCAAATGCAAACAATTATCAAATGCCGGCTTCGCCCGTAAGCTGACTGGGCGCTCTGTACGATGTCGGGCAGCCTTGATCTGTCACATTGCGAGTGTTTCAGCGGGCTCACCCCTTGGAAGGAAACCCTTTTATGCGCCTGAGTGCCAGTGCTATCGCGCTCGTTGTCGGACTGCTGGTCAACGCTGGGGCCCAGGCCTCTGAACTGCCACAACGCTGGGTCAGCGCCGGTGGTGCGTTGTCGGAATGGGTGACGGCCCTGGGCGGTGAGTCAAAGCTGGTGGGCGTGGATACCACCAGCCAGCATCCGGAATCCCTCAAGGCGTTGCCGAGCATTGGTTACCAGCGTCAGTTGTCGGCGGAAGGCATTCTGAGCCTGCGCCCGCAAATCCTGGTGGGGACCGAGGAAATGGGGCCGCCGCCGGTGTTGGCGCAAATCCGCAATGCCGGTGTGAAAGTGGAGCTGTTTTCAGCCGAGCCGGATCTGCCGACGCTGCAGGGCAACCTTCAGCATTTGGGCAAGCTGCTGGGTAACGAAGCGAAGGCTGCAGAACTGTTCAGTGACTATCAGCAACAACTTGACCAACAAAAGAACTGGGTGGCCAAGGCCCAGGCCACTCAAAAGGCGCCTGGAGTGCTGTTGCTGCTGGGACATGCCGGCGGCAAACCGCTGATTGCGGGCAAAGACACGGCGGCTGACTGGATGTTGCAGCAGGCCGGCGGCCACAACCTGGCGACCCACGATGGTTACAAGCCGTTTTCCGTAGAGTCGCTGGCGGGGCTCAATCCTGAGGTGCTGGTGTTTGCCGATCGCGCTTTGACCGGGGATGCGGCCCGCGCCGCGTTGTTCAAGGAAAACCCGATCCTGGCTTCGACGCCAGCGGCCAGGAATGGACGCGTCTATGAACTGGACCCGACGCTGCTGGTGGGTGGGCTTGGGCCACGCTTGCCGCAAAGCCTGGTGAAGCTGTCTGCCGGGTTCTATCCGTCTCAGGCTAATACCGCCCCATGACCACTCTGGTTAAACCGCGAACCCTGTTTATCGGCTTGAGTCTGCTGTGTGTACTGGCGATCTGGTTGTCATTGGCCCTGGGGCCGGTGAGTCTGCCGTTAATGGACACACTGCGGGCAGCCTTACGCTTGATGGGTGTGCCAATCGAGGCCCAAGGCCTGGAGCAGGCGGAGCTGATCCTCGGGCAGATTCGCCTGCCGCGTACGTTGCTGGGATTGGCCGTCGGTGGGGTTCTGGCGCTTTCCGGCGTTGCAATGCAGGGGCTGTTTCGCAACCCCTTGGCTGATCCCGGGTTGGTCGGGGTTTCCAGCGGTGCAGCGTTGGGCGCGGCGATTGCGATTGTCGGTGGTTCGTTTTTTGGCGGTTTGCCGGATGCCCTCGGGCCTTATCTGCTGTCGTTGTGTGCCTTCCTCGGCGGTTTGGGGGTAACAGCGCTGGTCTATCGCCTGGGGCGGCGCAACGGCCAAACCAACGTCGCGACCATGTTGCTGGCGGGTATCGCCCTGACGGCGCTCGCCAGTTCGGCGGTGGGCCTGTTCACCTACCTGGCAGATGACGCTACCTTGCGCACCCTGACGTTCTGGAACCTGGGCAGCCTGAATGGCGCCAGCTACTCGCGCTTATGGCCGCTGCTGCTGGTCAGCGCCGGCGTAGCACTGTGGCTGCCGCGCCGGGCCAAGGCGCTGAATGCACTCCTGCTGGGTGAGTCGGAAGCCAGTCACTTGGGCATTGATGTTGAAGGCCTCAAGCGCGAACTGGTGTTCTGCACCGCGCTGGGCGTGGGCGCGGCCGTGGCGGCTGCGGGGATGATCGGCTTTGTCGGGCTGGTGGTGCCGCATCTGGTACGCCTGCTGGCGGGGCCGGATCATCGGGTGCTGCTGCCAGCCTCGGTGCTGGCGGGGGCGAGTTTGCTGTTGTTTGCCGATCTGGTGGCGCGCCTGGCCTTGGCGCCGGCGGAATTACCGATCGGCATTGTTACCGCGTTTATCGGTGCGCCGTTTTTCCTCTACCTGTTGTTACGAGGGCGCGCCTGATGCTGCGAGTAGAAGACCTGCAGATCCGCCGTGGGCGCAAAACTGTTCTGGCGGACATCACCCTGGACCTGCTGCCAGGAGAAGTGCTCGGCGTATTGGGCCCCAACGGCGCGGGAAAAAGTACATTGCTCGGTGCGTTATGCGGCGAGTTGCAGCCCGACCAAGGCCGTGTGTGGCTGGATCAGCGTGAGTTGAAGGACTGGGGCGGAGCGCAGCGTGCCCAGCGCCTGGCGGTGTTGCCGCAGACCTCGACCCTGGACTTTGCCTTTCGCGTCGAAGAGGTGGTGGGCATGGGGCGCTTGCCTCATCAGACGGGCCGGGTGCGTGACGATGAAATCATCAATGCTGCCTTGCAGGCTGCCGACGTCGGCCACTTGAGCGGGCGCAGCTATCTGGCGTTGTCGGGCGGCGAGCGGCAGCGTGTGCACCTCGCACGGGTGCTGGCGCAGCTATGGCCGGGTGAAGCGGGGCAGACCTTGTTGCTGGATGAGCCGACATCAATGCTTGACCCGCTGCACCAGCACACCACCTTGCAGGCGATCCGCCGCTTTGCCGACCGTGGCGCGGCTGTGCTGGTGATCCTTCACGACCTGAACCTGGCGGCGCGCTACTGTGATCGCATCCTGTTACTGGAGGATGGCCGGCCCCATGCGTTGGACACACCGGCACAGGTGTTGCGGCCTGAGCCGCTGAAGGCGGTATTCGGGCTGGATGTGTTGGTGCAGCCGCACCCGGAGCGCGGCCATCCGTTGATCATTGCCCGCTGAAAATCGCCGCAGTTTTTTATGGGCAAAAAAAGACCCGGCAAGAGCCGGGTCAAATAACCGTGATTAGCCTGATGAGGAGATAATCTGAGAGTCCGAACCAATGGTCTTTCAGTTATCGGCTGATCTCGCGACCAGTTGTGATAATCATAACGATTCTCATTTGAGAGTCAACATTTGTTTTTGCGGCCTCTTCGAATTTCCTCAAACTTCTGCTTGGAATCCCCGTAAACGCGGGTGCAAGTTGGCATCTCAATTCTTTTGGCGTGCCGTCAGAGCGTCCAGCTGACGATTTAAAGCTTCCTTGCGTTCAACGGGAATGTCATTCCAGTGCACATCCATCAGCGCGCCTTCAATGGCATACAACAACACTTTGGATGCCCTGAAACCGCGGGTGCGTACGGCACGGTACGCGTCGACTGCCCCCAGGCGGCGTAGGTCGGACGCACTGTGGATGCCCACCGCATGCAGCCATTGCGCCGACGTCTTGCCAAGGTTTTTCAGGTGTTGCAGCTCATCATTCATCAAGCCTCCTTGCGACGGCCGAATGGTTCGGTGGGTATCGTGACCAGGCAAGCCTGAAAGGAGTGTAGCGCTCAGTAGGAAAAGCGTAGTTCTTTGGTCGGCAACGACCTAAAAGCTTCTAAGGCAGGCGGGGGTTTTAGCGTAGGAAAGGGTGAAGCCCCCGGTACGCCCTGTGCGTAGCCGGGAGCCGATGTAGCGGTTTAGCGAGTGCGGTAGCGCAGGCGTGTGCCGAAATTGACGGACATCAGGATCTCATCGGCGCTTAACTCAGGGGGGAAATAAGTGCCGGAGATCTGGGCATGCGCCAGGCTCGCGCCTTCCAGGGGGCAGTCGCGCAAATCCAGGCCGCGCAAGTCGGCGGAGCGGAAATAAGCGTCGGTGAAATCGACGCCCTCGGCATTCAGGTCGCGCAGGTCCAGGCCGCGAAAGTCGCCACCGCGCATATCGATGGTGCCGTCTTTCGGACGCTCCTGGTTGAAGCCGCGGATATCATCTTTATGCAGAAGCGCGTACAGCGGGGTATCAAGTAGCTTCGGCTGGCTCACAATGGCGACTCCCGTGTTGGAATTATGGCGCCATTATAGTGCCACTATTTCTCGGCCGTGAGCCCCGGAAGGCTGCACGACCAAGAAATATTTCTTACAGCCCCGGCAGGCGCTGGCGTATATGTGCCACCAATGCGTCCAGGGTCCCGCTTTCATTGGTCTCCACGCGCTTGCTGAGCAGCAACTCCTCGGCGCTGAGCGGGTCACGGGTGGCCTGCTGTTCTTCGATGATGGCCAGGGTGGCGTCGGAAGGGTCGTTCTTGTCCGCCTGACGTTGTGCCAGCCAAGCGGCGATTACCGCCTGTGGCGCATTGCAGTCAAGGATCAGGAATGGCGCGCCGGTGGCCTCGGCGATCTTGGCCGCCGCGTCGCGTTGTTCTCGCTTGAGGAAGGTCGCGTCCAATACCACCGGGAAACCGGCGCGCAGTACGGTGTCGGCGATTTCGTTCAGGCGCGCGTAGGTCGCGGCGCTGGCGTCTGCGGCGTAGATCCCGGCCTGCGGCGTGTTCTCGACCTTCTGCTCGCCGAACAGGCGCTTGCGCTCTACGTCCGAACGCAGGCGAATCGCCCCCAATGCTTCTACGAGGCGCATGGATACATGGCTTTTGCCAACGGCCGATACCCCATGGGTGATGGCCAGGAAGCGCGATGGGATGGTGCTGTAGCTTTCTGCCAGGTTGGCGTAGTTGCGGTACTGGCGCAGGGTGGTAGCGCGCTGCACCGCATCCGCCTCGGAAGGCATGCTGAACAGCGCGATCTTCGCGCGTACCAGCGCGCGGTAGGCTTTATAGAAGTTCAGTACTTCCAGGCCTTGATAGTCGCCGGTCAGCTCCAGGTACTGGCTGATGAAGCGTCGTGCCAGGCTCTTGAGGCCGCGGTCTTCCAGGTCCATCGCCAAAAAGCCGGTGTCGGCATACACGTCGGTGAAGCGGAACGGCTCGTTGAACTCGATGCAGTCGAAGATCACCACGTGGCCATCAATCATCGTGGCGTTGCCCAGGTGGATATCACCGTGGCATTCACGGGTGAAGCCATTGAGCTTGCGTTGTTCGAACAGTGGCTTGAGGCGCTCGAAGCTGCTTTCGGCCCAGGCCTGCAAGGCGTCCAGTTGTGCCAGGTCGGCCTTGTCGCTGAGGAACGGACGGATCTGCTCGAAGTTCTGCAGCACCGGTGCCATGACATCGTGCGGCGTGCCAGCAGAGTTAGTGGCCGGCACTTTCGGGGCATTCAGGTGAAAATGCGCGATCTGCCTGGCCATTTCGTCGATGTGCGCGCTGGTCAGTTCGCCGTTGGCCTGCAGAGTGCTGAGCAGTTGGCTTTGCGGGAACTGGCGCATTTTCAGCATGTAGTCGACCACCGGACCGTCGCCGCCCAACTGCGGTGCCTCGGCGCTGCCGGTGATCGGCAACACTTCAAGATACAAATCATCGGTCAGGCGCTGGTTGAGGCGCAGCTCTTCATTGCAGAAGTGTCCGCGGGCTTGCAGGGTGGTGAAATCGAGGAAACCGAAATTCACCGGCTTCTTCATCTTGTAAGCATAGGGCCCAGTGAGCAGGACCCAGGAAATATGGGTCTCGATGACTTGGAACTGATCCACCGGATGGGGAAACAGGGCCGGGTTTTGCAGGGCAGCAATCAGGGACTGGCTCACGGGCGATCCTTCAGAGTCTGGGAAAATTCATGGCGGGCATTATGGCTCCTACAGGCGGTCGTGCAAACCGCTGTCCGGCTCATGTTGGTCATCAATAAAGTGCGTATAATCCGCCGCCATGACTCGTACCCGATCTCCCCGTTCCCGTAAAAAACCTCCTTCCCGCGGCCTGCGCCCTTGGCTGGGCTGGGCGCTTAAGCTCAGCCTGGTAGGGCTTGTCGTGATCGCCGGCTTCGCGGTTTACCTCGATGCCGTGGTCCAGGAGAAGTTCTCCGGCAAGCGCTGGACCATTCCGGCCAAGGTCTACGCGCGCCCGCTGGAACTGTTCAGCGGCCAGAAGCTGAGCAAGGATGACTTCCTCACCGAGCTCGATGCCCTGGGCTATCGCCGCGAACCCGTGAGCAATGGCCCCGGCGCCGCTGCCGTCAGCGGCAACACGGTTGACCTGAACACCCGCGGCTTCCAGTTCTATGAAGGCCTGGAAAAACCCCAGCCGGTGCGCGTGCGTTTCTCTGGCGACTACGTAGCCGAACTGTCCTCGCTCAACGGCTCGAAGTTGCCGGTGGTGCGCCTGGAACCCTTAATGATCGGTGGGATTTATCCGAAAAACCTGGAAGACCGCATCCTGATCAAGATCGATCAGGTGCCGCCTTACCTGCTGGATACTCTGATCGCCGTCGAAGACCGGGATTTCTACAGCCACTGGGGCGTATCACCGAAGTCCATCGCGCGCGCCATCTGGGTCAACACCTCCGGCGGCAAGATGACCCAGGGCGGCAGTACGCTGACACAGCAATTGGTCAAGAACTTCTACCTGACCAACGAGCGCAGTCTGACCCGCAAGCTGACCGAAGCCATGATGGCGATGCTGCTGGAGCTGCACTACAGCAAGCAGGAAATTCTTGAGGCGTACCTCAATGAAGTATTCGTTGGCCAGGACGGTCAGCGTGCCGTCCACGGTTTTGGTCTGGCCAGCCAGTTCTTCTTCGGCCAGCCGTTGTCCGAGCTGAAGTTGCACCAGGTGGCGCTGCTGGTGGGCATGGTCAAGGGGCCGTCCTACTACAACCCGCGTCGCAACCCGGAGCGGGCGCTGGAGCGCCGTAACCTGGTGCTGGATGTACTTGAGCAGCAAGGTGTCGCCACCCCTGAACAAGTGGCCGCCGCGAAGAAAATGCCACTGGGTGTAACCACCCGCGGCAAGCTCGCCGACAGCTCCTTCCCGGGCTTTATCGACCTGGTCAAACGCCAACTGCGTGAAGACTACCGCGACGAAGACTTGACCGAAGAAGGCCTGCGGATCTTCACCAGTTTCGACCCGATCCTGCAGATGAAGGCCGAAGCGTCGGTCAATGACACCTTCAAACGCCTGACAGGTCGTAAAGGCTCTGACGACGTCGAGGCGGCGATGGTGGTGACCAACCCGGAAACCGGCGAAGTCCAGGCCATGATCGGCAGTCGCCAGGCCAGCTTTGCCGGGTTCAACCGGGCGCTGGACGCGGTGCGGCCGATTGGCTCGCTGGTCAAGCCGGCGGTGTACCTGACCGCGCTGGAAAAACCGAGCAAGTACACGCTGACCAGTTGGCTGTCCGATGACCCGCTGTCGGTCAAAGGGGCTGATGGCCAGATGTGGACGCCGCATAACTTTGATCGTCGCTCCCACGGTACGATTTTCCTGTACCAGGGCTTGGCGCATTCCTACAACATCTCGACTTCCCGCCTCGGCCTTGAACTGGGCGTGCCGAACGTGCTCAAGACGCTCGGCCGGTTGGGCATCACTCGTGAGTTCCCGGCGTTCCCATCGATGCTGTTGGGTGCGGGCGCGATGAGTCCGATGGAAGTGGCGACCATGTACCAGACCCTGGCCAACGGTGGTTTCAATACGCCGATGCGTGGGATCCGGAGCGTGTTGACGGCCGAAGGCGAACCGCTCAAGCGTTATCCGTTCCAGATTCAGCAACGCTTTGACCCGGCCTCGATCTACCTGATCCAGAACGCCATGCAGCGCGTGATGCGCGAAGGTACCGGGCGCTCGGCCTACAACGTGCTGCCGGCCAACCTGACACTGGCTGGCAAGAGCGGTACCAGTAACGATTCGCGGGACAGCTGGTTCGCAGGGTTCAGCCAGGACCTGCTGGCAGTAGTTTGGCTGGGGCGTGATGACAACGGCAAGACGCCGTTTACCGGTGCCACCGGCGCGTTGCAGGTATGGACCAGTTTCATGAAAAAGGCCGATCCACTGCCGCTGAACATGCCGCAGCCGGACAATATTGTCCAGGCCTGGATCGATCCGCACACCGGCCAGGGTTCCGATGCCAACTGTCCGGGCGCGGTGCAGATGCCGTATATTCGCGGCAGCGAGCCACCACCCGGTGCAGCCTGCGGAGCCAGTGCGCCCGCCAGTGCTGAATCGGTGATGGATTGGGTCAAGGGCTGGATGAATTAAGCAAAGAGGGTTTCACGTGAACAAGTTGTTGATTCCAGCTATTACAGTGTTGGCATTGCTCGGTGGTTGCGCCAGCGTGGAGCGGGGCTCTATTCCGGTGGTGGACTCCAGTACAACGGTGTCCAACAACGACCGGATCTCGGCCAACGGCGGCTTCCGCCAAACCGTTACCAACCGTCCTGCCCAGGCCCGGCCCCAGGCGCAAGCCGTGCCTCAGGATTCTGGTGTAGTGGTGATGATCCCGGGTGGCGGCGCTGCCACCTCGGCTCCGATCAGTACTCAACCATGGACCCCAGGCCCAAGTACATCGGGCCCGATCGACGCCACGCCGATTCAAACGGCACCGATCAACCAGGGCACCTACAACATGCCGTCGACGCCGAGTGGAATTCCTTCCGCCAGCAGTGCCGGCGGTCTGTCAGCCGATGAGCAGTTGGATGGCCCGGTTCTGGCGTTGCTCACCACTGCCCAACAGCAGCAGTCGGGTGGCGATTTGAACGGCGCATCGTCGAGCCTCGAGCGCGCCCAGCGCGTTGCACCGCGTGAACCGCAAGTGCTATACCGCCTGGCTCAGGTTCGCATGGCCCAGGGCGATGCCCCGCAAGCTGAACAATTTGCCCGTCGCGGCCTGACCCTGGCCAATGGCCGTCCAGACCTGCAGGCCAGCCTGTGGAGCTTGATCGGTGATGCCCGCGAGAAGCAAGGCGATGCTGCCGGCGCCGCCCAGGCTCGGCAAAAAGCCAAGGTAAGCCTCTGATGGATGCACGCTTTCCGGCGATTGCCGAACAGTTGTTGTTGTTGATCGAGCGCGAACTGCGCTTGCAGGGCTGGTGGGACGAAGTGTCCCCCAGTGCTGAAGCCTTGAGCAGTGTTGAGCCGTTTTCCGTCGACAAACTGGACTTTCACCAGTGGCTGCAATGGATTTTCCTGACACGGATGAAGCAAATCCTCGAACAGGACCTGCCATTGCCCAATGCGTCGGGGATTCTGGAGATGGCCGAGATGGTTTACGCCGATCGGCCACTTGAGAGCCTTGGCCTGCGGACTGCGCTGAAAAAGTTCGATCAACTGATCGTCGACGCTCGTTAATTGCCTGGCTGCCGGTTTTTCCGGCAGTCTTGCGCATATTTCTACCGCTTTGCGCCATTCAGGCGAGTTTTATCCCTCCTCAAGCCCCTTTCTTCTACGTTCTCATGCGCTTAGTTGGAAAAAAGCGCAATTATTGCTTGACTTGGAGGGGCTGAAACAGAAGAATCCAAAGTCCGCTGTAGAGGGACTGCCAGAAGCAGACCCACTCAGCAGATCATGAGGCGCATACCCGCGCCGACCTGTTACACCCGCAACGCGTTACCTCGCGCTGGGTGGGAAAATCCCGCAACACTTGGGACGCTCCCAATACTTGCTCAGTCAGTGCTGACGTAGTCGGCGACCACCGTCGCTCATGCTCTGCTGAGAAGTAAACCTATTAAGACCCGTCGGTTTTTAACGGACGGTATTCTGGCGTTTTAGAGGTGAACAACGTGGAGCTTTTATCTGGCGGTGAGATGCTCGTCCGCTTTTTGCGTGACGAAGGCGTCGACTATATCTACGGGTACCCAGGTGGTGCTCTGCTGCATGTCTACGACGCACTGTTCAAGGAACCGGCTGTTACCCACATCCTGGTTCGCCACGAACAAGCTGCTACCCATATGGCTGACGGTTACGCCCGTGCCACCGGTAAAGCCGGTGTGGTACTGGTGACTTCCGGCCCTGGCGCGACCAATGCCATTACCGGCATCGCGACGGCCTATATGGACTCCATCCCGATGGTGATCATTTCTGGCCAGGTGGCGAGCACCATGGTCGGTACCGATGCATTCCAGGAAACCGACATGATCGGTATTTCCCGGCCGATCGTGAAACACAGCTTCATGATCAAGCATGCCTCGGAAATCCCGGAAGTCATGAAGAAGGCGTTCTACCTCGCACAGTCCGGTCGCCCGGGTCCTGTAGTGGTCGATATCCCGAAAGACATGACCAACCCGGCGGAAAAATTCGAATACATCTTCCCGAAGAAAGCCAAGCTGCGCTCCTACAGCCCGGCCGTTCGTGGGCACTCGGGGCAAATCCGCAAGGCGGCAGAAATGCTGTTGGCGGCCAAGCGTCCGGTGCTCTACTCGGGTGGTGGGGTGATTCTGGGCGGCGGTTCTGCACCGCTGACCGAACTGGCCAAGCTGCTCAACCTGCCAGTCACCAACACCTTGATGGGCCTTGGCGCGTTCCCGGGTTCGGACCGTCAGTTCGTCGGCATGCTCGGCATGCACGGCAGCTACACCGCCAACCTGGCCATGCACCATGCTGACGTGATCCTCGCCGTCGGTGCGCGGTTCGATGACCGGGTGATCAATGGCGCGAGCAAGTTCTGCCCGAATGCCAAGATCATCCACATCGATATCGACCCGGCATCCATCTCCAAGACCATCAAGGCCGACGTGCCTATCGTTGGTCCTGTGGAAAGCGTGCTGACCGAAATGGTCGCTGCGCTGAAGGAAATCGGCGAAGCCCCGAACAAGGATTCCGTTGCCAGCTGGTGGAAGCAGATCGACGAGTGGCGCGGTGATCGCGGTCTGTTCCCTTACGACAAGGGTGATGGCAGCGTCATCAAGCCACAGACCGTGATCGAAACCCTGTGCGAAGTGACCAAGGGCGATGCCTTTGTGACCTCCGATGTGGGCCAGCACCAGATGTTCGCGGCGCAGTACTACAAGTTCGACAAGCCTAACCGCTGGATCAACTCCGGTGGCCTGGGCACGATGGGCTTTGGTTTCCCTGCGGCCATGGGTGTGAAGCTGAGCTTCCCGGACACCGACGTTGCTTGCGTCACCGGCGAAGGCAGTATCCAGATGAACATCCAGGAACTGTCGACCTGCCTGCAATATGGCTTGCCGGTGAAGATCGTCTGCCTGAACAACGGTGTACTGGGCATGGTTCGCCAGTGGCAGGACATGAGCTACGGCAGCCGTCACTCCCATTCCTACATGGAGTCTCTGCCTGACTTCGTCAAATTGGTTGAAGCCTATGGCCATGTCGGCATGCGCATCACCGATCTGAAGGATTTGAAGCCGATGATGGAAGAGGCGTTCGCCATGAAGGACCGCCTGGTGTTCCTCGATATTCAGGTCGACACCAGCGAGCACGTCTACCCGATGCAGATCAAAGACGGCTCCATGCGCGATATGTGGCTGAACAAGACGGAGCGTACCTAATCATGCGGCACATTATCTCCCTGCTTCTGGAGAACGAACCGGGCGCTCTGTCACGTGTGGTCGGACTGTTTTCGCAACGCAACTACAACATCGAAAGCCTGACGGTGGCGCCGACCGAAGACCCGACCTTGTCGCGTCTGACGTTGACCACCGTTGGCCATGATGAGGTGATCGAGCAGATCACCAAGAACCTCAACAAGCTGATCGAAGTGGTCAAGCTGGTCGACTTGTCGGAAAGTGCCCACATCGAGCGTGAGCTGATGCTGGTCAAGGTCAAGGCTACGGGGGCACAACGGGCCGAGATCAAGCGCACTACCGACATTTATCGCGGGCAGATCGTCGATGTGAGCGCCAGCGTTTATACCGTTCAACTGACCGGTACAAGCGACAAGCTGGACAGCTTCATCCAGTCGATCGGGACGGCCTCGATTCTGGAAACTGTACGCAGTGGCGTCACCGGGATTGCTCGTGGCGACAAAGTACTCAGCATCTAACTCAAATTTAGCGAATGGCCTTAAACGGCCTGGATATATAGAGGAACCTCATGAAAGTTTATTACGATAAAGATTGTGACCTGTCGATCATCCAGGGCAAAAAAGTCGCCATCATCGGCTACGGTTCCCAGGGCCACGCCCAAGCGTGCAACCTGAAAGATTCCGGCGTTGACGTGACCGTTGGCCTGCGCAAAGGCTCGGCCACTGTTGCCAAGGCTGAAGCCCACGGCCTGAAAGTGACTGACGTTGCTTCTGCTGTTGCTGCTGCCGACCTGGTCATGATCCTGACCCCGGACGAGTTCCAGTCCGCGCTGTACAAGAACGAGATCGAGCCGAACATCAAGAAGGGCGCCACCCTGGCCTTCTCCCACGGCTTCGCGATCCACTACAACCAGGTTGTGCCGCGCGCCGACCTCGACGTGATCATGATCGCGCCGAAAGCACCGGGCCACACCGTGCGCTCCGAGTTCGTCAAAGGCGGCGGTATCCCTGACCTGATCGCGATCTACCAGGACGCCTCGGGCAACGCCAAGAACGTCGCACTGTCCTACGCTGCTGGCGTGGGTGGCGGTCGTACCGGCATCATCGAAACCACCTTCAAGGACGAGACTGAAACCGACCTGTTCGGCGAACAAGCCGTTCTGTGCGGCGGTACCGTTGAGCTGGTCAAAGCCGGTTTCGAAACCCTGGTTGAAGCTGGCTACGCGCCAGAAATGGCCTACTTCGAATGCCTGCACGAACTGAAGCTGATCGTTGACCTCATGTACGAAGGCGGTATCGCCAACATGAACTACTCGATCTCCAACAACGCCGAATACGGCGAGTACGTGACTGGCCCGGAAGTGATCAACGCCGAGTCCCGTCAGGCCATGCGCAACGCCCTGAAACGTATTCAGGACGGCGAATACGCCAAAATGTTCATCAGCGAAGGTGCAACCGGCTACCCTTCGATGACCGCCAAGCGTCGTAACAACGCCGCTCACGGTATCGAGATCATCGGCGAGCAACTGCGCTCCATGATGCCGTGGATCGGTGCCAACAAGATCGTCGACAAAGCCAAAAACTAAGTCGTACGGATCAAGGGAAAACGCGGCTTAGGCCGCGTTTTTTCGTTTGCGGGGCAGGTTCTGGTATAAAGCTGCATCGTTTGCGGGCGAACACTCGCCGCAAGTTTCTGTCGAAATTTTTCACACCGTTGCAAGGTAAAGTCCATGAGCGAACGTCCCGAAGAGCCAAACCAGGCCTCTGACGCCGAAAGCCTGCTACCGATCGATGAACATGTCGAAGAAGGGCACGATGCTGAAGGCCGTAAAGTCCGGCATCGTGGCATCTATCTTCTGCCCAATCTGTTCACCACTGCGAACCTGTTCGCGGGGTTCTACTCCATCATCAATTCCATGAGTGCCCAGAGTGCGTTGGCGGCCGGCGATGCGGCCGGGGCCAGCAAGTACTTTGGTTTTGCCGCGATAGCGATCTTCGTCGCCATGGTCCTTGATGGCCTGGATGGCCGGGTTGCGCGGATGACCAACACCCAGAGTGCCTTTGGCGCCGAGTATGACTCGCTGTCGGACATGGTTGCCTTCGGTGTGGCGCCGGCGTTGCTCGCATTTGCCTGGGCGCTGGGTGATATGGGCAAGGTTGGCTGGATGGTTGCCTTCATCTATGTGGCGGGCGCGGCATTGCGTCTGGCGCGCTTTAATACCCAGGTGGGGACTGCCGACAAGCGCTACTTCATTGGCTTGGCCAGTCCGGCTGCGGCGGGTGTGGTAGCCGGTATTGTCTGGGCATTCAGCGACTACGGTATCCAGGGTTCCAAGATGTCGTTCCTGGTGGCCTTGATGGTCGCGGCGGCCGGCATGCTGATGGTCAGCAACATCAAGTACAACAGCTTCAAGGAGCTGGACCTCAAGGGGCGCGTGCCGTTTGTGGCCATCCTGGCAGTGGTGCTGGTATTTGCCGTGGTCTTCAGTGATCCGCCGCGAATCCTGCTGTTGGCTTTCCTCGTCTATGCCGCGTCTGGTCCGGTGCAGTACTTGCTGCATCTTCGTCAGCGCAAAACGTTGCCTTAATGTAATTTCCCCCATACTCCGCAGTCTATTGGTGCATCTGTCCTCCAAAGCTGCGGAGTTGCCATGTTAATCAAGTTTCCTAAAGCGTCTGATTGCCAAGAATCGGACGTCACGCCTGAATCCCTCTATTTCTCTCGCCGCAGCTTGCTCGGTGGTGCGCTTGCCGGCCTGGCTGCCAGCAGCCTGCCGCGTTGGGCCAGTGCGGATGATGCGGCACGTTATGCCGATGTCGAGCCGGGCAATGCACCTGGCTGGTTTGCCGAAAAGCTCCCGGGTACCAAATGGCAGGCGATTACCGTCAAGGACGAGGCCATCACCCCTTTCAAGGACGCAACCCACTACAACAACTTCTATGAGTTCGGTACGGATAAGGGCGACCCTGCAGCCAATGCCGGGTCTCTGAAGACTGAGCCGTGGAGTGTGGTGATAGATGGTGAGGTCGCCAAACCTGGGCGCTATGCGCTTGAAGACTTCATGAAGCCCTATCAGTTGGAAGAGCGAATCTATCGACTGCGCTGTGTAGAGGCCTGGTCGATGGTCATTCCGTGGATAGGGTTCCCTATATCGGAACTGCTCAAGCACGTCGAGCCGACCTCGAACGCCAAGTACATTCGTTTTGAAACCCTGCAGGACCCCAAGAGCATGCCGGGGCAGCGGTCCAACTTCGCCTTGATCGACTGGCCTTATGTAGAAGGGCTGCGATTGGATGAGGCGATGAATCCCCTGGCGATCCTTGCGGTGGGCATGTATGGGCGGGAGCTGCCGAACCAGAACGGCGCGCCGTTGCGGTTGGTGGTGCCGTGGAAGTACGGATTCAAGAGCGTCAAGTCGATCGTACGCATCAGCCTGGTCAGCGAGCAGCCGAAAACCACCTGGCAAAGTATTGCCGCGAGTGAGTATGGGTTTTACGCAAATGTGAATCCTACCGTCGACCATCCGCGTTGGACCCAGGCGCGGGAGCGGCGGTTGCCCAGCGGGCTGTTCAGTCCCAATGTGCGTGAGACACAAATGTTCAACGGCTACGCCGATGAAGTCGCCTCTCTTTATACGGGCCTCGATCTGCGGAAGAACTATTGATGCGCTATCCGATCTGGCGCATCGGCGTCTTTATAGCAGCGGCGGTGTGGCCGCTGTTCTGGCTGTACGAGGCCTGGAGCTTTGCGCTGGGACCTGATCCGGGCAAGGTGCTGATGGATCGGCTCGGGCTTGGCACCTTGATTCTGTTGTTAATAACCCTGGGTATGACACCGTTGCAGAAGCTCAGTGGTTGGGCGGGGTGGGTCGCCGTGCGACGGCAACTGGGATTGTGGTGCTTTGCCTATGTGGTTTTGCATCTCGCTGCTTACTGCGTGTTTATCCTTGGGTTGGATTGGTCGCAGTTGGGGGTTGAGCTACGGAAGCGGCCTTACATTATTGTGGGTACGTTGGGATTCCTTTCTCTATTGGTGCTGGCAGTCACCTCCAACCGATACAGTCAGCGTCGCCTTGGTGCGCGCTGGAAGAAACTGCATCGTTTGGTTTACGTGATTCTCGGGCTTGGTTTGCTGCATATGTTGTGGATCGTGCGGGCAGATCTGAAGGAGTGGGCTATCTATGCATCTATAGGGGGGGTGCTTCTGGTCCTGCGTATACCACCGGTGACGCGCCGAATTCCCCGTCTTATTGCTAAAAAACCATCTTCTGCAACAAAAGCGTAATTAACCCTTGACGGCAGATTCTGGAAGTCTATAATTCGCCCCACTTCCGGCGCAGTCGAAACGGAAAACTCCTTGGTAAACAAAGAGTTATGTAGGTTTCGGCAGCGAGTTGCTTCAGGTCATCGAAGCCCAGAAGGAGTT
>NZ_JACAPN010000002.1:0-62609 GCF_013385665.1 Pseudomonas sp. D4002 | reverse complement strand
AAGAGCGGAACCAATAGCAGCCCTGACCGAAATAACGGATATGCACACACCACAAGCGAGCAAAAAAAAAGCCCCGCGACCGAATGACGGCACGGGGCTAAAAATTGGCTGGATGCGACCAACCAAAGGAGCTCTTTAAGTCAAATCACTTGGCACTGGCAATCGTGGTACTCGGCTGCCACCCACCGCCCAACGCCTTGTAGATCGCGACGATCCCACGATACAGATCCACTTCGGCCTGAGCCTGGGAGTCCTCGGCGGCCAAACGCTCACGCTGCGCGTCCAGCAACACCAGGAAGTCCACCGTCCCTTCGCGGTAACGAATCTCCGCCAGATCCGCAGCAGCCCGGCTCGACTCACTCTGACGAATCAGCGAGACCAACCGCTGCTGGCGTTTGCCGTAATCACTGAAGGCATTCTCCGATTCTTCCAGCGCCAACAGCACCTGCTGCTCATAAGTCGCCAGGGCGCCATCCGCCTCGGCATCCGCACCACGCAACCTTGCCCGCACACTGCCCAGGTCAAACGCCGCCCAGGTAATGCTCGGACCCAGCGACCAGGCATTCGCCGCCGCCGACCCAATCTGCGAACCCCGCCCAGCGGTAAACCCGAGGAACCCACTGAGGCTCACCCGCGGAAACAGATCAGCCTTGGCCACCCCAATCCGCGCCGTGGCGGCTGCCAACTTACGCTCGGCACTGAGAATGTCCGGACGACGTTGCAGCAGCTGCCCCGGATCACCAATCGGCAACGCCTTGGCAATCGCCGGCAAATCTTTCGGGCTCAAATCCACGCTCAACTTGTCCGGCCGCTCACCGAGCAGGGTAGCGATACGATTACGCTCGCGAACTTCCTCGGCCTGCAGCTGCGGCACACTGGCTTCTACAGCCGCCAGACGCGCATCGGCCCGTACCACATCGAGTTGATCGCCCACACCGGCGTCCCGCAGGCTGACCGTGATACCGCGTGAGTCTTCCTGGTTCTTCAGGTTGGCCACCGCGATTTTCTCGCGCAGTTGCGCGCCCCGCAGTTGACCGTAAGCGTCCACCAACTCGGCAATCATCGTGACTTGCAGCTGATACAAGTCAGCTTCGGCAACCTGTTGGTCAGCGTCGCTGGCCTCCAGGTTGCGGCGGATGCGGCCGAACAAGTCCACTTCCCAGGCCATGTCCAGGCCCAGGTCATAACGCTCACTGTTGACACGTTGGGTGGTCTGGCCGGGGATCTGGCCTTTGCCCACATCGCTGCTGACACGGCTGGTGATCACCGGCATCACGTCATTGGCAGCGTCGTCACGAATCGCCCGGGCCGCCCGCAGGCGGGCAAATGCCACCCGCAGGTCACGGTTGCCTTGCAGGGATTGAGTCACCAGCTGGTTAAGGGTCGGGTCCTCGAACTGCTGCCACCAGATGCCTTCGAACTTACCGTGGTCGTATTGCTTGGCGTCGGCGGCGGCCGTTACGTTGGCCGCCTCCAGTGGCTGGGTTTTATAGTCCGGGCCCACGGCACAGGCGCTCAGCGCCAGTACCAGCAAGCTCGGCAAAAATACTTTCACGCTCATTGCTGTGTCTCCAGCTTCAAGGCCTTGGCCGCTTTGCGCGCTTCACCGCGTTCAACAAACCGGCGGATCAGTACATAGAACACTGGCGTCAGCAGCAGACCGAAGAAGGTCACGCCGATCATCCCGGAGAACACCGCCACACCCATGGCATGGCGCATCTCGGCACCGGCACCGCTGGACATCACCAGAGGCACTACACCCATGATGAAGGCGAACGAGGTCATCAGGATCGGCCGCAGACGCAGACGGCAGGCTTCCAGTACCGCAGCGAGCGGATCGAGGCCTTCCTGCTGTTTATCCTTGGCGAACTCGACGATCAGAATCGCGTTCTTACAGGCCAGGCCCACCAGGACGATCAGGCCGATCTGGGTAAAGATGTTGTTGTCGCCGCCAGAGATAATCACCCCGGTGATGGCCGACAACAGCGTCATCGGTACGATCAGGATCACCGCCAGTGGCAGGCTCCAGCTTTCGTATTGGGCGGCCAGTACCAGGAACGCCAGCAGTACGCAGAGCGGGAACACGAACAGCGCAGTGTTGCCCGAGAGGATTTGCTGATAGGTCAGGTCGGTCCACTCGTAGGTCATGCCGTTGGGCAGTTCGTCTTTCAACAGTTTCTCGATCGCCGCCTGGGCCTGGCCGGAGCTGTAGCCCGGTGCGGCGTTGCCGTTGATCTCGGCGGTGATGAAGCCGTTGTAGTGCATCACGCGGTCCGGGCCCGAGGTGTCGCTGACCTTGATGAAGGTCGCCAGGGGAATCATCTCGCCTTTGTTGTTGCGCACTTTCAGCTGGCCGATCTGGTCTTCATCCTGGCGGAACTGTTGCTCAGCCTGCACGTTGACCTGATAGGTGCGCCCGAAGCGGTTGAAGTCGTTGGCATACAACGAGCCCAGGTAGATCTGCAGGGTGTCGAAGATGTCGCTGATCGCCACGCCATGGGTCTTGGCCTTTTCGCGGTCGATGGCAGCATCGACCTGGGGCACGTTGACCGTGTAGCTGGTGAACAGGCCGAACAACTCAGGCACGCCACGGCTCTTCGTAATGATGTTCTGCACTTCTTTGTACAGCTCGTCGTAACCCAGGTTGCCACGGTCTTCGACCTGCAGGCGGAACCCGCCGATCGTACCCAGGCCCTGTACCGGCGGCGGTGGGAAGATCGCCATGTAGGCTTCCTGGATGCTGCTGTACTTGCCATTCAGTGCACCGGCAATCGCACCGGCAGACAGGCTCGGGTCCTTACGCTCATCGAACGGCTTCAAGGTCACGAACACGATGCCGTTGTTCGGGCTGTTGGTAAAACCGTTGATCGACAAGCCGGGGAAGGCGATCGCGCTTTCCACGCCGGGCTGTTTCATGGCGATGTCGGACATGCGCTTGATCACGTCTTCGGTACGGTCCAGGCTCGCGGCGTCCGGCAATTGCGCGAAGGCCACCAGGTATTGCTTGTCCTGGGCCGGTACGAAACCGGTCGGCGTGTGGGCAAAGCCCATCCAGGTCAGGACCATCAGGCCGGCGTACAGAAACAGCGCGATACCACTGCCGCGGATCACCCGGCGTACCGTGCCGACGTAACCATGGCTGGCCTTGTCGAAGAAGCGGTTGAACGGTTTGAACAACCAGCCGCCCAGCATCCTGTCGAGGAACCTGGAGAACCCGTCTTTCGGCGCGTTGTGGCCTTTGAGCAATACCGCTGCCAGTGCGGGCGACAGGGTCAGCGAGTTGAACGCCGAGATCACGGTCGAGATCGCAATGGTCAAGGCGAACTGCTTGTAGAACTGGCCGGTCAAGCCGCTGATAAATGCCGCTGGAATGAACACCGCACACAGTACCAACGCGGTCGCGATGATCGGGCCGGTTACTTCGCTCATGGCCTTTTCAGTGGCCGGGAACGGTTCCAGGCCCAATTCGATGTTCCGTTCGACGTTCTCCACCACCACGATGGCGTCGTCCACCACGATACCGATCGCCAACACCAGCCCGAACAGCGACAGCGCGTTGAGCGAGAAGCCAAACAGGTGCATCACCGCAAAGGTACCGATCAACGATACCGGCACCGCCACCAATGGAATGATCGACGCACGCCAGGTCTGCAGGAACAGGATCACCACCAGCACCACCAGGATCAGTGCTTCAAACAGGGTGTGAACCACGGCCTCGATGGAGCCACGTACGAAGACGGTAGGGTCATAGGCGATGCGGTAATCCATGCCCTCCGGGAAGCTCTGTTTCAGCTCCGCCATCTTGGCGCGCACTTCATTGGAGATGTCGATTGCGTTGGAGCCCGGGCGCTGGAAGATCGGGATCGCCACGGCCGGCTGGTTGTCGATCAACGAGCGCAGGGCGTACTGGCTGGAACCCAGCTCAACCCGTGCAATGTCCTTCAAACGCGTGATTTCGCCGTTGGCGCCGGCACGGATGACGATATTCTCGAACTCTTCCTCAGTGACCAGTCGGCCCTGGGTGTTGACCGACAGCTGGAAGCTGGTGTCATTCGGCGCAGGTTGCGCGCCCAAGGCACCGGCCGCCACCTGGCGGTTCTGTTCGCGAATGGCCGTGACCACGTCGGTGGCGGTCAGGTTGCGCGAGGCGGTCTTGTTCGGGTCCAGCCACACACGCAGGGAGTAATCGCCCATGCCGAACAGCTGCACATCACCCACGCCGCCCAGCCGTGCCAGCTCATCCTTGATATTGAGGATCGCGTAGTTGGACAGGTAGAGCATGTTGTAGCGCTGGTCGGGGGAGGTGATGTGCACCACCATGGTCAGGTCGGGAGAGGCCTTGTCCACGGTAATACCGATGCGCGTCACTTCCTCGGGCAGTTTTGGCTGAGTCCGAGTTACCCGGTTCTGCACCTGCACCTGCGCGTTGTCCAGGTCGGTGCCCAGGGCGAAGGTGATGGTCAGGGTCAGCTTGCCGTCGGCGGTCGATTGCGAGGACATGTACAGCATGTTCTCGACGCCGGTGATGGCTTGCTCCAGAGGCGCGGCCACGGTTTCACCGATGACCTTGGGGTTGGCGCCCGGGAAGTTGGCACGGACCACGACGGTCGGCGGCACCACTTCCGGGTATTCACTGATCGGTAGCTGGAACAGTGAAATCGCGCCGGCGATCAGGATCAACAGCGACAGCACCGCTGCGAAGATCGGCCGCGAAATGAAGAACTTGGAAAAATTCATCTTGAGTCGTATCCCTTAACCGCGTGGAGTCGCGACACTGGCGAGCTTGGGCGCGGCTTTATCCGGCGCCACTTGCTCCAGGTTGCTGGCTTCAAGCGCTTGTCGTTGTTGTGCCAAGGCGGCGAGGGTTTCCTTGCTGGCCATCGGGATGGTTTCCGGTGCAACCGGCGACCCCGGGCGAACGCGCTGCAAACCCTTGACGATGATCGTGTCGTCCTTGGTCAGGCCGCTGCGCACGATGCGCAAACCTTCGATCTTCGGACCCAGCTCCACCGCGCGGTAGGCAGGCTTGTCGCCGTCCATCACCAGTACGAACTTCTTGCCCAGGTCGGTGCCCACGGCTTCGTCGCTGATCAGCACGGCGGAGTAGGTGCCACTGCCTACCAGTTTCAGGCGCGCATACAGGCCTGGGGTGTATTCGCCCTTGCTGTTATCAAACACGGCGCGACCACGAATGGTGCCGGTAGCCGGGTTGACCTGGTTGTCGACGAAGTTCATCTGGCCCAGGTGCGGGTTGCCGTCTTCATTGGACAGGCCCAGGTACACCGGGGTAGTCGCGCCACGGCGACCCTGGCGCGCGAGTTCGGTGTACTTGAGGTACACACGTTCATCGGCGTCGAAGTAGGCGTAGACCTTGTCGGTGGACACCACGCTGGTCAGCGCGGTGACATCGGCGGTCACCAGGTTGCCGGCGGTGATCTCGGCACGGCTGACGCGGCCGCTGATGGGCGAGCTGACACGGGTGAAGCTCAGGTTCAGCTTGGCCAGGTCCAACTGCGCCTGGATGCCGGCGACAGTCGCATGGGCTTCCTGGGCGGCGGTGGTGCGCGAGTCGGCCAGCTCGGCGGAGATCGCATTGCTCTGGCGCAGGCGTTCGCCGCGCTGGGCTTCGTTATCGCTGCGGGTGGCGGCGGCCTTGGTTTGTGCGAGTTGTGCTTCGAGGCGGCGCACTTCGGCCTGGAATGGGCGTGGGTCGATCTGGAACAACAGGTCGCCTTTCTTGACCAAGGCACCTTCGGTGAAGGCGACCTGATCGATCTGGCCCGACACGCGCGGACGGATCTGCACGGTTTCCGGCGCTTCGAGCCGGCCGGTGAATTCGTCCCACTCATTGACCGGTTGTTCCAGCACCTTGGCCACGCTGACGTGGCTTGGTGGCATGGCGGCTGCCTGTTCGGGCGCTTTGCCGCAGGCGCTCATCACCATCACGGCCAAAATGGCCAAGGGATAGCGCAAATGTTTGAGTGACTGTTCCATGAGGTGCATCCGCCAATGTATTTAAGATGGGCGGATCATGCTCGGCAGGGTGCTATCTCACGAATCGAATGAAACAAAGGTAACTATCATTCGGAATGATATAAGCGTAAAGCGAGCCCTCTAGCATGGGGCTTTCGTTAGGGAGCTATCAATGCTGTTGATGACAAAGGACTGTTGCGCAAGATGCAAGGAACAGCGCGCCGCATAAATTGTCGGGCGTGTCTGCTATTCAAATGTACAGAGCGCCGGGTTGGTTGCCGTGCATTCGTTGCCTGACCATGCGCTGCCCAGAGGCCTGGCATTGAGCTGGTTTTTCAGGGTCATGCTTACCGGTTCATGGTTCTGATCCAGGTAGTGGCATGCCACAGACGACTGGCCCTGGCTGCTTTGGATCACCGCCTTTTCAAAGTGGACCTGGTGCAGGTCCTTCTGCTCTGTCATCGGGTTTTGCCCGGTCCATTGCCGACCGTCCGGGCCGGACGCGGTGTAGGCGACCACTTCCCCGGTCGGCGTCTTTTTGTACGTATCTTTAAGGGCATCGGTGGGCGGGCAGGCGCCAGTGCCAGCGTAGACGTTGCCCATCAACGCCATCAGGGCAATCACGAGGGCTGAGGTTTTCTTGAGCTGCCTGTTCATCACGCGTGCTCCTGGTCTGGAGTAACTGTGAGGTAAAGACTAGCCCAAACAGGCAACGCCGGAAGGTGCTAAATCCACACGTCGTTGATTGCCGTGCGCTCGCCACCCTCGCTGCCGGTGTTCAGCACGCCGCAGGGTTCGATCAACAGCAACTTCACCTCACCCAATGCGTGCGGCTTGTGCTCGACGCCCTTGGGCACCACGTACATTTCCCCTTGGCTGATGATCACCGCGCCGTCGCGGAAGTCGATGCGCAGGGTGCCTTCGAGGACGATAAAGGTTTCATCGGTGTCGGCATGGTCGTGCCAGATGAAGTCACCTTCGATCTTCACCACCTTGAACTGGTAGTCGTTCATCTGCGCGACGACCTTGGGCGCCCATTGCTCGCTGAACAGGGCGTATTTCTGGGCGAAATTGATCGAGGCGTAATTCGTCGAAGCGTGGGAGGCGGGCATTGTCGGTTCCAGGGTTTCGGGACATTGGAGCCTTAAGGTAGGCCCAACGGCCGGCCGGATATTGAATGATTGTGCAGCGCGCGACGGTCCCGGGTGTGTGCAACTGTTGGCTGGGCAACAGCAGTCGGACAGTTGTGGTTTGCTCGAGACAGCAAGGCCTCGTCCATTGTTTTTATCACGTTGATTTTATTGAAAATAATTTATGGCATGGGCTCTGCAATGCACACAGGTGAACCCTTTCACCCGTTGCTCAGCGGAGCCCTGTATGCCTTGCACCTTTTTCTCGCGTTCACGTTACATCTTGCTCGGCGCAGCGTTGTTGCTGGGCCACGCCGCCGTGTCCCAGGCCGCCGGGGGCGATGACGCGGTGCCGTCCCTGGCCGGCAAGCGCATTGCCGTGAGCATGACCGGCACCAGTCACTACTTCGATATCAAGGCCTTCCAGGCCCAGGTCGACGAGATCAAGCGCCTCGGCGGCACGCCCATCACCCTCGACGCCGGGCGCAATGACAAGAACCTGGTGACCCAACTGCAAACCGTAGTCACCCAGAAACCCGATGCGGTGATCCAGACCCTCGGCACCCTGAGCGTGATCGACCCGTGGCTCAAGCGCATCAGCAAGGCCGGCATCCCGCTGTTCACCATCGACGCACCTTCGCAGTACAGCCTCAACAACACCACCTCGGATAATGTCGCCACCGGCAAGGCCCTGGCCGACCAACTGATCAAGGATGCTGGCGGCAAGGGCAAGATCCTGGTGTTCAACGGCTTCTACGGCGTGCCGGTGTGCGCGATTCGCTACGACCAGTTGAAGCTGGCGCTCAAGGATCACCCGCAACTGGAAATCATCGAGCCGGAGCTGCGGGATGTGATCCCCAACACCGTGCAGGATGCCTATTCCCAGGTGTCCGCGTTGCTCAACAAGTACCCGGCCGGCAGTGTCTCGGCGATCTGGGCGGCGTGGGACATTCCGCAACTGGGGGCAAGCAAGGCGTTGATCGACGCCAAGCGCACCGAGATCAAGACCTACGGCGTGGACGGTACGCCGGAGGTACTGGAGCTGCTCGGCCAGGCCAATTCGCCGGTGGGCGCGGTAGTCGCCCAGCAACCGGCGCTGATCGGCAAGACTGCTGTGCAGAACGTGGCCCGCTACCTGGCCGGGCAGCGTGACCTGCCCAAGGAAACCCATGTGCCGACGCTGCTGACCACCGCCGCCAACCTGGCGCAGGTCCAGCAACTGCGGGGTGATTGATGGCCGCGTTGCACTTGCAGCACCTGCGCAAACGCTTCGGCGCCACCCTGGCGCTGGATGATGCGAGCCTGAAGGTCGAGCGCGGCACCATTCACGGCCTGGTGGGCGAGAACGGTGCCGGCAAGTCGACCTTGATCAAGGTCCTGGCGGGGATCCACAAGGCGGACTCGGGGCAGGTGAGCATTGACGGCCAGCCGTATGCCGCACTGTCGCCGCGCCAGGTGGACGCGCTGGGCGTGCAGTTCATCCATCAGGAGCGGCTGTTGCCGGCGAGTTTTACCGTGGGCGAGGCGTTGTTTTTCGGCCATGAATTACGCCGTGGTCCGTTTGTCGACCGGCGCCGGCAGCAGCGCGAGGCCGAACGTTTGCTGGCGGAATATTTTGAGCTGCAACTGCCCGCCGACGCGTTGGTAGGCGAGCTGAACAGCGCCGAGCGCCAGGTGCTGCAAATCACCCGGGCGTTGATTCGCCAGCCGAAGATCCTGGTGTTCGACGAGCCCAGCGTGGCGCTGGTCAAGCGCGAAGTCGACCAGCTGCTGCGGATCGTCAAGCGCCTGCGGGACCAGGGTTTGTCGATTCTCTACATCTCCCATTACCTGCAGGAAATCGACAGCCTGTGCGATGAAGTGACGGTGTTGCGCAATGGTCGAGATGTGGCCGTGGTTGAGCCACGGCACACCTCCAGCGCGCAGATTGCGCGGTTGATGGTCAACCGCGAGGTCCAGGAGATGTACCCCAAGGCGCAGGTGGAGCTCGGCGAACCATTGCTGCAGGTGCGCGGCCTGAACCTGGCCCGGCGCTACCGGCAGATCGACCTGGAATTGCGTCGGGGCGAGATCGTCGGCCTCACCGGGCTGGTCGGGTCGGGCGCCAAGGACCTGCTCAAGACCCTGTTCGGTGTGGTGCGCGCCGACAGCGGCAGCATTCATCTGGAGGGGCGTTTGTTGCGCCTGCGTTCACCCGGAGAAGCCATTGCCCAAGGGATTGCACTGGTGCCGGAAGAACGCCGCAGCCAGGGGATTTCACCGCTGCTGTCGGTGCTGGAAAACCTCACGCTCGCCGGGCTTGGGCGTTTCAGTCGCTGGGGGTTACTGAGCCAGCGTAAGGAGCAGGCCGAAAGCCTGCGGCTGATCGACGAGTTGGCGATCAAGACGCCGGGCCCGCAGGCTGCCGTCAGCCAGCTCAGCGGCGGCAACCAGCAGAAAGTCGCCCTGGGCAAATGGCTGAGCCGGCGCTCGGCGGTGTACCTGTTGGACGAACCGTGCGTAGGTGTGGACGTCGGCGCGAAGGTCGAGATTTATCGCGTGATCGGGCGGCTGGTGGAAGAGGGCGCAGCGGTGCTGGTGCTGTCTTCGGATTTGCCTGAGCTGCTGGGGATCTGCGACCGCATCCTGGTGTTGCATCGCGGTGAAATAGCCGGGGAGTTCCATGCCGGTGAGGCGGACAGTGATCAACTGTTGGCGTGTGCCACGGGTGCGGTGCAGTCCACAGTGGCTGTGCAGGTGAAACCGGAGGTGGCGCATGTCCCTGCTTGAAGCTGCTACTCCTGGCTTGTCCCAACGGTTATGGGTACTGCTGTTGCGGCGCGGCTCGGTGGGCGTATTCCTCGCGATTTTGCTGAGCTTTGCCGTCGCCGCGCCGAACTTCTTTTCAGTCGGCAATATCGCGAATGTGTTCAGCCAGTCGGCGATCCTCGGCGTACTTGCCTTTGGCCTGACCTGCGTGATTATCGGCGGCGGCTCCAACGTGGTGGCGGGCGGGCTTGATCTGTCGCTGGCGGCCAATTTGGGCTTGTGCGCGGCCGTGTTCAGTCGACTCAACAACGCAGGCCTCGACCTGTGGGCAAGCCTGCTGCTGACCTTGGGTTGCGGCCTGGCGGTGGGCCTGCTCAATGGCCTGGCCGTGGTGGTGCTGCGCTTGCCACCGTTGCTCGCAACGCTGGCAAGCATGAATGTACTGGCCGGGCTGGAGCTGGTCCTCACCGAAAACACCGTGGTCTCGACCGACTCACCGTTGCTCGACCTGCTCAGTGGCGGGACCTGGCTGGGCGTGCCGGCACTCGCCTGGGTGTTGCTGGTGACGGCCTTTGTGTTGACGCTGCTGATCCAACACACCGCCTATGGGCTGCGCCTGCATGCCGTCGGCGAGTACCCGCACGCCGCCGAGGCCGCCGGGATTCCAGTGCCGGCCTACGTACTCTCCAGTTATTTGCTGTCTGGGCTGTGTGCCGCGGTGGCGGCTTTGTGTTCAGCGGCATTTTTCAGCGGCAGCACCACCGGCTCCGGTGACATGCTGTTGTCGGTGGTCGCCATAGCCTTTCTTGGCGTGGTGTTTTCCCGGCGACTGGTGGCAAGCATCCCCGGCACCTTGCTCGCGACGCTGTTGATCGGCTTTTTGATCAACGGGTTTCAGTTGCTCAACGTATCGAGCTTCTGGGTCAACGGTGTCCAGGGCGTGCTGATTCTGCTGGTGGTCGCCGCTTCCAGCGCATTGAACCGGGGAGAACATTCATGAGTCAGGTATCCATCCTGCAAGCCCATGGCGGCTGGCGTTCGCTGTTGCCCCTGACGTTGCCGCTGGTGTTCGTGGCCATCGTGGTGGTGTTTGCCTGGCAGGCCCCGGGGTTTCTCAGTGGCGGCAACCTGAAAAGCCTGGTGCTGAATAACTTCGTGCTGCTGGCGATTGTTGCGATCGGCATGACCTATGCGGTGGCGGCCGATGGCATCGATCTGTCGGTAGGTACCGCGCTGGATTTCGCCAGCTTCAGCTTCGTGGTGTTGCTTAACGCCGGGCACGGGCTGGGTGTGGCGATTGCCGGTGCGTTGGCCGCCGGGCTGCTGGTAGGACTGTTCAATGCCGGCTTGATCGCGGGGCTGCGGATCAGCCCGTTCCTGGCCACCCTCGGCACCTTGTTTATCGGCACCAGTGCCCAGCAACTGCTCTCGGACGGCGGCCAGCCAATTTATATCGCCCAGAGTTTCAAGCCGGAACTGGCGAGCTTCAGCCCTTTGGGCGTGCCCTTGCCGCTGTTGATCGTGCTGGTATTGGCCGTGGTCTACGGCCTGTTGCTGGCCCGTGGACGCCTGGGGCGCGAACTGCTGGCCCAGGGTACCCAGCCGCTGCTGGCGTATTACTCGGGGTTGTCGGTGCGGCGCATCGTCACCACCACGGTGCTGGCGGCGGCGCTGGCGTGCGCGGTGGCGGGGATCCTGCTCAGTTCGACGGTGAGCGCCTACGTGCCGCTGTCGGGCAATGCGTTCCTGCTGAATGCGATTGGTGCGGTGTTTATCGGCACCACATTGAACCGCCAGGGCCGGGCGAATATTCCGGGCACGTTGCTGGGGGTGCTGTTCATCAACGTCATCGCCAATGGCTTGCTGTTGATCGGCTGGAACTTCTACTGGCAGCAGGTGGCAACCGGCGTGCTGATTTTTATCGTGCTGGCCTTCAGTTTTGTCAGCCGCAGGATTGCGCAGAACACCTGAGGCGCGGCGCCCCAGGTGCGGGCCTGCCCTTTACTTTTCCCAGTCGGCCTTGGCAATCAACAGGCCATGGTTGCCGTTATAGGCGGCGCGCTCGGGTTGTTTCCAGCCCTCCAGCAGCGCGTCGTCGAGGCGGTAGATTTCCACCCCCAGCGGACGGCAGACCTTCAACGGGTCTTCCGCATCCGGGCCCCACATCGGCAGCGACAGGTCGCCACCGGGGCAGGTGGAGAGGGCACACAGCAGGTCGATTTCGGCGAAGAACTCCAGATAGTCGCCCTGCTTGGCCGGGCAGGCTTTCATGAAGTACATGTCGTCGTGATTGAGGCCGGTGCACTGGAAAATGTTCAGCACGTCGTGCACGTCGAACTCGGTCAGGCCATGGGGCAGCACGGCGCGGGTCAGGTTGGAGTGGCAGTGGTGGTGGAAGTCTTCGCCCGTGAGCATCTTGTTCACGTAAGGGTCGCAGCGCGTGCCCAGCAAGTCATGCAGGCGCCCGCCGTGTTCGTCGATGCCATAGCCGGCCAGGCTGTCATCGGTGATGGTGACCATCGGCCGCAAAAACGGCAGGTTCGACCACAGGCGGTCGTAGGTGGTGACGTGCGCGCCTTGCAGCTGGCGGGTGCGTGCCGCCCACATGCGTTCGCGGGGGTCGTTGGCGCTCCACACGTTGAAGTCGCCGACCTGCGGGCCAACCGGCGTGGTCACGCGGAACACATGGCCTGCCGGTACTTTCCAGGCGCGGCCGGTGCGGATCGGCACTTCGAATTGCTCGATCAGGGTGCGGCCGTCCCGGGACTCGCGCACGCGGTCATAGAAGGCTTTGTCGACCTGCAAGGCAGCGCCTTTGCTGACTTGGTAGGCCGCTGGGTAGTCCTTGTACATGGTGGGTCCTCGCTTCAGGGTTTTGGAATGCTGCTCAGGATGTCCAGCAGCAGCGATTCGGAGTCATTGAGGTAGCTGGCCAGGGCTTCGCCGGCGGCTTGCTTGTGGCCGTCAACCAGCAAGTCGTGAATCTGCCGGTCGCGCTCCAGCCAGGGCTTCTGGAAGGTTTCCTCGCTGGGCGCGTTGGAAAACACCAGGCGCATCTGGGCTGCAATATGGGTAAAAAACTCGTCCAGCAACGGGCTGCGCATCAGCCCGACAATATGTTGGTGAAAGCGCAGGCTGTGGGTGCCGAAGGCTTGCCAGTTCTCGCGGTCCTGGGCCAGCTGCGCGGCCTCGATGGACTCCAGCATCAGGTCGGACTGGTATTCGCGCAGCGGCTTGCTGGCGGCGATGGCCTGCAGCTCCAGGGTGCGTCGCACCTTGAAGATGTCACGCACTTCCTCCACCCCCAGGCGGCGCACGATCACGCCTTTGTTGCGCACGTAGCTGGTCAGGCCTTCGCGGCCCAGGTGGTGCAAGGCTTCACGCACCGTGTTGCGCGAGGCGTTGTAGGCGTTCACCAGTTCGCTTTCCACCAGCGGCATGCCGGGCAGCAGGCGGCCGCCGATGATGTCTTCGCGCAGTTCGATGGCAACCTGGTCGGCCAGCGACAGGCTGGGTTCCTTGGCTTGGCTCACGTCGGGGCTCCTTGGGCTCACGCCAGTTGGACGTCTTTGAGGAACTTGGTCATGCGTTCGCTGCGTTGCTCGAGCATGTCACGCGGTGCGGCGTCCTGGATAATCTCGCCGCCTTCCATGAACACCACACGATCGGAAAGCTTGAACGCGAAGTTCATTTCATGGGTGACGATGACCATGGTCATGCCCTCGCGAGCCAATTCCTCGATTACCCCCAGTACGTCGCCCACCAGTTCCGGGTCGAGGGCCGAGGTGGGTTCATCGAACAGCATCACCGAAGGCCGCATCGCCAGGGCGCGGGCAATCGCCACCCGTTGCTGTTGCCCGCCGGATAGCTGGTGCGGGTATTTGCCGGCGTGCTCCAGCATGCCGACCTTGCGCAACAGGGCCAGGCTCAACAGGCGCAGTTCTTCGCCGCTACCATGGGCATGGTAGACCGGCGCGAGCATCACGTTCTCAAGGGCGGTTTTATGCGGGAACAGGTTGAACCCCTGGAACACCATGCCGACATGCACGATGCCGCGCATATGCACCTTGTGCCCCAGCGCGCCTTGCGGCTCCTGGCTGCCACGCAGGAACGGCTGGCCTTGCAGGGTGATTTCGCCACGGTCGAGGCTTTCGAGGCCGTTCATGGTACGAATCAGCGTGGTCTTGCCAGAGCCTGACGGGCCGATGATCGACACCACCTCGCCCCAGCGCACATTCAGTTCGACGCCCTTGAGCACTTCCAGCTCGCCATAGGCCTTGCGCACCCCGCGGGCCTGCAAGGCAAACTCGCCGGGCTCGGCCTGGCCGGGGGCACGACGCGTGGCCACCTGGTCGAGCACGGCGGGGGCGATGGCCTTGGGTTTGCGCCGGGTCACGTCCAGGTGGTTCTCCAGCACCCGCAACAGCCAACTGAACACCGTCACGATGAACACGTAATAGAACGCCACGGCCAGCATGGTCTCCATCACCAGGAAGTTCTGGGTGTAGAGCTGTTGGCCCACCAGCAGGATTTCCGAAAGCGAAATCACCGACACCAGCGAGGTGAGCTTGACGATGGTGATGTATTCGTTGGCCAGTGTCGGCAACGCAACCCGCAGCGCCTGCGGCACCACAATCAACCGCTGCACGCCGCGATAACCCACGCCCAGCGCCTTGCCGGCTTCGCGCTGCCCCTTGACCACCGCCAGCAGGCCGCCCCGATGGATCTCGGCGATGTAGGCCGCCTCACTCAGCACCAGGGCGATCAGGCCCGCGGAGTAGGGGTTGGACAACACCACGCTGGTGGACGGAAACACCTGCGGCAGGTTGTAGACGAAGATCAACAGCACCAGCAACGGCAGGCTGCGGAAGAACCAGATGTAGACGCCGGCGGAGTCCCGCAGCCAGCGGCGCTCCGACTGCCGCGCCAGGGCCAGGAAAAACCCCAGCACAATGCCCAGCAGCCAGGTTTCCAGGCTCAGTTCGACCACGGTGCCGACGGCTCGCCAGAAGTCGCCGTTCCATAACAAACCCAGGGTGTAGTGCCAATCGAATTGCATAAAGGTGCTCCGCGTTTCAGTTACCCAGTGCCGCACTGATCTCGGCGGCGTTCGGCTCGGCCAGGTTGTAGCGCGCCAGCAGCTTGCCGTAGCTGCCGTCCTGCTTGATCTGGCTCAGGGCACCGGTCAGCGCCTGGAGCAGTGCCGGGTTTTCCTTGCGCACGGCCAGGCCGACCACCACCGGGTAGATCAACTCGCTGGAGCTGATCACGGTTTTGCCTTGCAGTTTTTCCACGGTGATCTTGGCGACCGCCGCGTCTTCCATCTGCACGTCCACCGCCTGGGCGAGCAGGGCCTGGGCGGCCTCCGGGGACGTCGGGAACTCACGCGACTCGATCGCCGGCTTGCCCGCAGGGAGGCAGTAGTCCGCCGAAACCTTGTTCAGCTTTGGCACCCACGACGCGCCCTTGATCGACCCGACGCGCTTGCCGCACAGGTCTTCCGGGCGCTGGGGCTTGAAGTCGCCGGCACTGAGCACCATCAGCGAAGAACCGGTCTTCAAGTAGCTGAGGAAATCCACCTGTTTGGCGCGCTCGGGGGTGACGTACAGCGCCGAGGCCACCACGTCGAAACGCCGGGCGTTGACGCCGAGGATCAGGTTGGCGAAACGGGTGTCGAGAAAACGTGGTTTGAGCCCCAGTTGCTTGCCCATCAGTTGCATGAACTCCGGGTCGAAACCGGCCGGGGTCTTTTGCTCAAGGTAGGTGTAAGGCGGGTAGGTGAGGTCGGAGCCGATGGACAGCTCGCCCGGTTTCAGGGTGCCCTTGATTTCGGCAGCCGACAGCAGCGGCGTCACGCACGCCAGGGTGATCGCTAGCCCCAATGTGCGCAGGGTGTTCTTGCCCGTCAGACCTTTTTGCATGTTCGTCGCCTCGGTTGCTGGATGCAGGGAGATTCGGATTGTTCAACAATCCTGTATTAGCTAGTATGCGGTTATCGTGCCAACCAATGACTTTTTCAGTTTTTTGATGGGTTTTGACGCGTGAGACAGCCGTTTTTTGCAAGCGCGCACCCCAATTCGGGGCAATTCGTTACCGGGCGCCACGTTGTGAGGCAGGCATTTCGCGGACCATAAAGGACGCACTTATTGATAAAGTGCCGATTCGAAACCATGAGTGAACAGCAATGACGTCGACCTCCCAACGCCGCTCAACCCTGATTGCCTTGTTGGTCGCCGTCACCTTCTTCATGGAGAACCTCGATGCCACCGTGATCGCGACCGCGTTGCCGGACATCGCCAAAACCTTCGGCGTGGGCGCGGTGGACGTGAACATCGGCATGAGCGCCTACATGCTCGCCGTCGCGGTGTTCATTCCCATCAGCGGCTGGCTGGCCGACCGCTTTGGCTCGCGGCGGGTATTCGGTTGGGCAATCGTGCTGTTCAGCCTGTCGTCACTGCTGTGCGGGTGGAGCGACAGCCTGCAGACCTTCGTCGCCGCGCGCGTGTTGCAGGGCATCAGCGGCGCGATGATGGTGCCGGTGGGGCGCCTGGCGGTGCTGCGGGCTACCGAGAAAAAAGACCTGGTGCGGGCGATTTCATTCATCACCTGGCCCGGCCTGGTGGCGCCGATACTCGGGCCGCCGGTGGGCGGGTTTATCGTTACCCACGCGTCCTGGCCGTGGATTTTCTACCTCAACCTGCCGCTGGGCCTGCTGGCGCTGATTGCCACGCTGGTACTGATCCCCAAACACGACGAGGTCACGTCCCGCTCATTCGATTTCAGCGGCTTCCTGCTGGTGGGTGTCGCCAGCGCGGCGCTGTTGTACGGCGTGGAACTGCTCGGGCAAAGCCGTGGCAGCTTGTTGCAGGGCCTGTTACTCAGCGCTGCAGGCGTAATGCTCGGCGCCTTTGCCTGGCGCCATATGCGCCGGCATGCCCAACCATTGCTGGCGCTGGGTGTGGTGAGTGTGCGCACGTTCAGTGTGTGCCTGTGCGGCGGGTCGATTTTCCGGGTGGCCATCAGCACCTTGCCGTTCCTGCTGCCGCTGATGTTTCAACTGGCGTTCGGCCTTTCTGCATTCGATGCGGGGTTGCTGGTGCTCGCGGTATTTGCCGGCAACCTGGCGATGAAGCCGTTCACCACGGCGGTGATGCAGCGCTGGGGCTTTCGTCCGGTGCTGATGATCAACGGCATCCTTGGCGTGCTCGCGATTGCGGCCTGTGCGCTGCTGGACGAGCGCATGAGCTGGGCGCTGATCCTGTTCATTCTGTTCGTGGGTGGCCTGTCACGCTCCATGCAGTTCACCTTGTTCAACACCCTGGGGTTCGCTGATATACCCAAGGCGCAGATGAGCGACGCCTCAACCTTGTTCAGCATGTTCTTCCAGCTGAGCATGGCCATGGGCGTGGCGATTGGCGCGCTGTTGTTACGTTTTGCCATGAATTTTCACGGCAATACCGGGCAGGCCGCCACCGCCGATTTCCAGCTGACGTTTCTTCTAGTGGCGGTGATCGCCGGCGTGGCGCTGCTGGATAACCTGCGGCTGCCGCCCCAGGCCGGTGAGTCGGTTTTGCAGCGAAAGTGAACCCACGATACCTTCGGGGTATGACGCAACACCTATTGAATATTGGACGGCTTGCGTCCCCCGCATCACTCTGCGGTGAAGTACATACGCAGGGCCCATAACAATAAAAGGCGCAACCATGACCGTGCTATTGAGTGAGCGCAGCCAGATTTTCGACCGTGCAGATGCCTATGCCGTGTCCGACTACGTCAACCAGCATGTCGGCAGCCACTGCATCCGCCTGCCGCCCAAGGGCCGCCCGCAGGCGAGCATCAGCCACCGGACCTTTTCCAGCCTGGACCTGTGCCGCATCAGCTACGGCGCGCCGGTGCGGGTGACCTCGGTGGCGCTGGAAACCATCTACCACCTGCAGATCCTGCTGCACGGCCACTGCCGCTCGAGCTCCCGTGGCGAAGAACAGGTGTTGGGCCCCGGCGAAGTGCTGCTGATCAACCCGGATGACCCGGTAGACCTGACCTATTCCGCCGACTGCGAAAAATTCATCGTCAAGGTGCCCGTGCGCCTGCTGGAAAACGCCTGCCTTGAGCAGCACTGGACGTTGCCGCAGCCGGGCATCCGTTTTGCGGCGCCGCGCCACGCACTTGCCGAAATGGGTGGGTTCCTGCAATTGCTGGGGCTGATCTGCCATGAGGCCGAAAACGCCGCCGAACCCGAAGTGCAGGGCCTGTACGAGCGCATTGTGGCGAACAAGCTGTTGGCGCTGCTGGCCAGCAACGTCCTGCGGGTGATTCCGCGACCGGATCAGGGTGGGGGCTTTGAAGCCGTGCGTCAGTTCATCGAGGAGCACCTGGCCGACGACATCAGCGTCGAACAACTGATGGCCATCGCCAGGGTCAGCGAGCGTTCGTTGTATACCTTGTTTGAACGCCAGGTCGGCCTGTCACCCCGTGACTACATGCGCCAGCGCAAGCTGGAGCGGGTGCACGCCATGCTGCAACTGGCCACGGCGCGCAGCGTGACGGAGGTGGCGCTGGATCATGGGTTTGTGCATTTGGGGCGGTTCTCCGAGGCCTATCGCAAACGCTTTGGCGAGCTGCCTTCGCAAACCTGGAAGCGCCGGCTCGCGCCAGGCGGATAACGAATTGCAGTCAGCGGATATTGAGGGGTAGGGCAAGCACATAAGGTGGGGGGGCCTGATACAAGAACAACCGAGGGCCTACCCCATGATCAGCACATTCGACCGACTCGCCCGACAATTGCGCGACTCCGTCCAGGAAGATCCCGCCACTGGGGTGTTCCGCTGCCGCCGCGACATCTTTACCGACCCCGACCTGTTTGCCCTGGAAATGAAGCACATTTTCGAAGGCGGTTGGGTCTACCTGGCACACGAAAGCCAGGTGCCGGAGATCAACGACTACTTCACCACCTGGATCGGCCGCCAGCCCGTGGTCATCACCCGTGACAAACACGGCACGCTGCACGGCCTGGTCAACGCCTGCGCCCACCGTGGCGCGATGCTCTGCCGCCGTAAACAAGGCAACAAAGGCTCGTTTACCTGCCCGTTCCACGGCTGGACCTTCAGCAACGCCGGCAAGCTGCTCAAAGTGAAGGACGCCAAGACCGGCGCCTACCCCGACAGCTTCGACTGTGACGGCTCCCACGACTTGAAACGCCTTGGTCGCTTCGAAAACTATCGCGGCTTCCTGTTCGGCAGCCTCAGCGAGACGGTGCCGGAGCTGAGCGACTACCTGGGTGAGACCCGGGTGATCATCGACCAGATGGTCGACCAGGCCCCGCTGGGGCTGGAGGTGCTGCGGGGCAGTTCGTCATATGTGTATGACGGCAACTGGAAGCTGCAGATCGAAAACGGCGCCGACGGTTATCACGTCAGCTCCGTGCACTGGAACTACTCGGCGACCATGGGCCGGCGCAATTACGAAGCCGAAGGCACGCGCACCGTGGATGCCAATGGCTGGTCGAAAAGCCTGGGCGGCGTGTACGCCTACGAGCATGGCCATATCCTGCTGTGGACGCGCCTGCTCAACCCCGAAGTGCGTCCGGTGCATGCCCATCGCGAGGCGCTGGCCGAGCGCCTGGGCCAGGAACGCGCCGATTTTATCGTCGACCAAACCCGCAACCTGTGCCTCTACCCGAATGTGTACCTGATGGACCAGTTCTCCACGCAGATCCGCGTGGTACGGCCAATCGCGGTCGACAAGACCGAAGTCACGATCTATTGCATGGCGCCCAAGGGCGAAAGTGCCGAGGAACGCACCACGCGCATCCGCCAGTACGAAGATTTCTTCAACGTCAGCGGCATGGGTACACCGGACGATCTGGAAGAGTTCCGCGCCTGCCAGACCGGCTACCAGGGTGCGACCACCTTGTGGAATGACCTCAGCCGCGGCGCCAAACAGTGGGTCGAAGGCCCTGACGAAAACGCCCGGGCCATGGGCATGAATCCGCAGCTCAGTGGCGTCAAGACCGAGGACGAAGGCCTGTTCGTGCGCCAGCACGCCCACTGGGCCCAGAGCCTGCAACGCGCTATCGAACGGGAGCAGCAAGGCTTGATCGCGACGGACAAGGAGGTGCTGGCATGAGTGCTTCCCGTGACCGCCTGCTGGACTTTCTGTACCGCGAAGCCCGCCTGCTGGATGACCGCCAGTGGGATGAGTGGCTCGAATGCTATTCACCCAAGGTCGAGTACTGGATGCCGGCCTGGGACGACCACGACACGCTAACCGAAGACCCCCAGAGAGAAATCTCGCTGATCTATTACCCCAGCCGCGACGGCCTGGAAGACCGGGTGTTCCGGATCAAGACCGAGCGCTCCAGCGCCAGCACCCCGGAGCCGCGCACCGCGCACCTGATCACCAACCTCGAAGTGCTGGCCGACGACGGGCAGCACGTGGAGTTGCGTTTCAACTGGCAAACCCTCAGCCATCGCTACAAGACCACGGATACGTACTTCGGTACCTCGTTCTATCGCCTCGACATCCGCGCCGAACAGCCGCTGATCACGCGCAAGAAGGTGGTGCTGAAAAACGACTACATCCATCAGGTCATCGATATCTACCACATCTGAGGACACGCCCATGACGTACTCCATTGCCCTGAACTTCGAGGACGGGGTAACCCGTTTCATCGACTGCAAGGTGGGTGAAAAGGTCCTCGATGCGGCCTTTCGCCAACGTATCAACCTGCCCATGGACTGCTCCGACGGTGTGTGCGGCACCTGCAAATGCCGCTGTGAAACCGGCGTTTATGACTTGGGCGACGACTACATCGAAGACGCCCTGAGCGAGGATGAAGCCGGCGAACGCCAGGTGCTCACCTGCCAGATGGTGCCGCAGTCGGACTGCGTGATTGCCGTGCCGGTGCCTTCCGGTGCCTGCAAGACCGGCACCGCGCAATTTGCCGCGACGGTGGCGAGTATTACCCGGCATGCCGATGCAGCGTTGGAAGTCAGCTTCGAACTGGATCAGGCGCCGGTGTTCCTGCCGGGGCAATACGTGAATATCGGCGTGCCCGACAGTGGGCAGACCCGCGCGTATTCCTTCAGCAGTCGCCCCGGCGACAAACGCGCGAGCTTCCTGATCAAGCATGTGCCTGGCGGGTTGATGAGTGGCTGGCTGGAGCGTGCCCAGCCGGGCGACGCGGTGCCGATGACCGGGCCGCTGGGCAGTTTCTACCTGCGCGAAGTGGCGCGGCCACTGCTGTTGCTGGCAGGTGGTACGGGGCTGGCGCCGTTCCTGTCGATGCTTGAAGTGTTGGCCGAGCGCGAGGAAACCCGGCCGGTCACGCTGATCTACGGCGTGACGCGGGACCAGGACCTGGTGATGGTCGAGGCGCTGGAGGCGTTCGCCCAACGCCTGCCCAACTTCGGTTTTGTCACCTGCGTGGCCGACCCCCAGACCGCGCACCCCCGGCAGGGGTATGTCACCCAGCACATGGCCGCTGACGTGCTGAACGATGGCGACGTGGATGTGTACCTGTGCGGGCCGCCACCGATGGTCGACGCGGTACGCCAGCACTTCAAGAACCAGGGCGTCACCCCCGCCAGCTTCCACTACGAGAAGTTCACCCCCAACACCATCGTCACCGGCGACGCCGCCTGAGGAATCCCCCATGACTCCACGTTTCAACACCCAGGTTGCGCTGGTGACCGGCGCCGCCCAGGGCATCGGTCGGCGGGTTGCCGAGCGTTTGCTGGAAGAGGGCGCCTGGCTGGTGGCCGTCGATCGCTCGGAACTCGTGCATGAATTGCAGCATGAGCGGGCGCTGATCCTCACCGCCGACCTGGAGCAGCATGCCGAATGTGCCCGTGTGATGGCCGCTGCCAAGGCACGGTTCGGGCGTATCGATATCCTGGTCAACAACGTCGGCGGGACCATCTGGGCCAAGCCCTTCGAGCACTACGCCGAGAACGAAATCGAAGCCGAGGTGCGCCGCTCGCTGTTCCCGACCCTGTGGTGCTGCCATTGCGTGTTGCCCTACATGCTGGAGCAGGGCAGCGGTGCCATCGTCAATGTCTCGTCCGTGGCCACGCGCGGAGTGAACCGTGTGCCGTATGGCGCGGCCAAGGGCGGCGTCAACGCCGTGACCGCGTGCCTGGCCCTGGAGACCGCCGGCAGCGGCATTCGGGTCAACGCCACCGCACCCGGTGGCACCGAGGCGCCACCGCGGCGGATCCCGCGCAACAGCCAGCCCCAGAGCGACCAGGAGCGCGTCTGGTACCAGCAGATCGTCGACCAGACCCTCGACAGCAGCCCGATGAAGCGCTACGGCAGCATCGACGAACAAGCCGGCGCGATTCTGTTTCTCGCCTCTGATGAGGCCTCCTACATCACGGGCGTCACCTTGCCGGTAGGAGGCGGCGACCTCGGCTGACCCAGCGCCGTACCTGCAGACACTGACTCACAACAACAATAATGAGAGCACTGCCATGCGTACCCATGACGTCAATTCGATTATCGATAATGCCCATTTCAATCGTTTCCACTGGCTGGTGGTCAGCCTGTGTGCTGTGCTGTTGATCTTTGACGGTTATGACTTGTTCATCTACGGCGTGGTCTTGCCGTCGATCATGAAGGAATGGGGACTATCGCCCCTGCAGGCCGGCGCTCTGGGCAGTTATGCGCTGTTCGGGATGATGTTCGGCGCGCTGGTCTTCGGCAGCCTGGCCGACAAGTTCGGTCGCCGCAAAGGCATCGCCATCTGCTTTGCCTTGTTCAGCGTCGCCACGGTGATTAACGGTTTTGCCAGCAACCCGACTGAGTTCGGAATCTGCCGGTTTATTGCCGGGCTCGGCTGTGGCGGCCTGATGCCCAATGCGGCCGCACTGATTACCGAATACGCACCGAAGAAAATGCGCAGCATCCTGATGGCGGTGATGTTTGGCGGGTACTCGCTGGGCGGCATGCTGTCGGCCGGCGTGGGGATTTTCATGCTGCCGCGTTTTGGCTGGTCGTCCATGTTCTTCGCCGCGGCGATCCCGCTGCTGCTGATGCCGTTGATTGTGTACTGGCTGCCTGAGTCCATCGGGTTCCTGATTCGCCAGGGCCGCAATGAACAGGCGCGTGAGCTGCTCAAGCGCCTGTCGCCGCAGACCCGGATCGACCCGCAAGACCAACTGCTCGTCAGCGCCGGTAAAGGCAAGGGCGCTTCGGTGCTGGAGTTGTTCCGCCACGGCCTGGCCTTGAGGACGGCGGCGATCTGGATCGCGTTTTTCTGCTGCCTGTTGATGGTCTACGCCCTGAGTTCCTGGCTGCCCAAACTGATGGCGGGTGCCGGTTACAGCCTGGGATCGAGCCTGTCGTTCCTGCTGGCGCTGAATTTTGGCGGCATCGCCGGGGCGCTTGTCGGTGGCTGGCTGTGTGACCGGCTTAACCTGGTGAAGGTGGTGATCGGTTTCTTTATCGCCGCGCTGCTCTCCATCAGCCTGCTGGGTATCAAGAGCCCGATGCCGGTCCTGTACCTGCTGATCTTTTTTGCCGGCGCCACCACCATCGGCACGCAAATCCTGCTGTACGCCGGCGCCGCACAACTCTATGGCTTGAACATTCGAGCCACCGGCCTGGGCTGGGCTTCCGGTATCGGTCGTACCGGCGCCATCGTCGGCCCGCTGCTGGGCGGCGCGCTGATGGGGATTGAACTGCCGCTGCACCTGAACTTCATGGCCTTTGCCATCCCCGGGGCCATCGCCGTGCTGGCAATGACGGCGTATGCGCTGAATGAACGTCGGGGCCGGCAGGAGGTGATCGCCGCCCCGGCGCAGTAACTGTCGATAACAATAACTAAGAGCAACGACATGAACACACAACGTATCTGGCTATCCCTGTTGGGCGTGCCCCTTGCGGCGACGGCGGCCGAGGGCGGGTTTTTCGAGGACTCCACCGCCACCTTGCAGGCGCGCAACTATTACTTCAGCCGCGATTTCTCGGACATCGTCGGCGCCAACAAGCAATCAAAGGCAGAGGAGTGGGGCCAGGGTTTTATCCTGACCTATAAATCCGGCTACACCCCGGGGCCCGTGGGCTTTGGCCTGGATGCCCTGGGCACCCTCGGCCTCAAGCTCGACAGCAGCCCGGACCGCACCAATACCGGCCTGCTCCCGGTCAAGGGCGACGGCAGCGCCCCGCATGATTACAGCCGTTTGGGCCTGACCTTCAAAGCCAGGTTTTCCAGGACCGAATTGAAGGTCGGCGAACTGCAACCGAACCTGCCGGTGCTGGCCTTCAGCGATATCCGTTTGCTGCCGCCGAGCTATCAGGGCGTGAGTGTCAGCTCCGGCGAAATCGCCGGCCTTGCGCTACAGGCCGGGCACTTGACCACCACCAGCCTGCGCAACGAAGCCGGCGACGAGAAAATGATCGCCATGCTCGGCCATGTGCCGCAACGCGGCGCTGAAGGTGATGGGTTCAACTACGTCGGCGGCGACTACGCCTTCAACACCAACCGCACCAGCGTCAGCTACTGGCATGGCCAACTCAAGGACATCTACCGCCAGGACTTTGTCGGCCTCAAGCACAGCCAGCCAATGGGTGAGTGGACGCTCGGCGCCAACCTCGGCTACTACGATGCCCGGGAAGACGGCGACAAACTGCTCGGCAAGATCGACAACCAGGCGTTTTTCTCGCTGCTGTCGGCCAAGCATGGCGGCCATATCTTCTACGTCGGTTATCAAGCCATGTATGGCGACAGTGCCTTCCCGCGGGTCTTCGCCAACATCACGCCGCTGGGCAACGAAGTACCCACCTACGAGTTTGCCTACACCGACGAGCGCTCCTGGCAAGTGCGGTACGACTATGACTTCGTGGCGCTGGGCATTCCGGGGCTGACCACCACCGTGCGTTATATCACCGGTAACAACGTGACCACCGGCGCGGGTTATGAAGGCAAGGATCGCGAGCGCGACCTGGATATCGGCTATGTGGTGCAAAGCGGCACATTGAGCGGCCTGGGCATCCGAGTGCGTAACGTCATGGCTCGTTCAAACTACCGCAGCGACATCGACGAGAACCGGCTGATCCTCAGTTACACCTGGAAGCTGCTTTAAACCCCGCCCTGGCACGTGCCCATGACCTGGTAGTTGAGGGTGTGGCTGACGCCCTGGCTGTCGAGATACACCATGGTCGCCGGTTCTACCTGGCAACTGCCCGGCACGGGCGTGATTGAAACAACGTGTTGGATATCCAGCGCTTCATTGCTGCCGGCCGCCATGGCGCCGGCGGCGGTGAAAAACAGGAGCAGGCTGAGCCATTTGATATTCATGATGAGTTCCTCTGTGAGTAGGGTTCATTTTAGTGATTGCCGCAGCGGGATAAAGACAGGAACAGGTGAATGACTCGTACGTATCACGTAGCAATCGAGGGGCAATGTTGATGGATTTGCTCAATGGCATGCGGGTGTTTGCCCGGGTTGTCGACACTGGCAGCTTTGCCGCAGCGGCCGAGGCGCTGGACCTGTCCGGGGCACACGTATCACGGTTGATCTGCGAGCTGGAAAAACACCTGCAGACCCGCCTGTTGCAACGCACCACCCGACGCCTGGGCCTTACCGATTCGGGCGAGCGCTTTCTGTTGCGCTGTCGCGACATTCTTGAAGACGTCAGGGAGGCCACGGCAGAAGCCAGCGGCGCGCACCTCAACCCGCGCGGGCGATTGCGGGTGCATTGCATGAGCGGGTTGGGGGTGCTGATCACGCCGCTGATTGCCCGCTACAGCGAGCAATACCCGGACGTGTCCATCGAGTTGACCCTGTCCCAGCACAACCCGGACCCGCTTGAAGAGGGTCACGACGTGGTGATCTCCATCGCCCATTCGTTGCCGGATTCGGCGCTGGTCAGCCAGACGATCGGGCAGTTGTTCAGTGTGCCCTGTGCGGCACCGGGGTATCTGGCCCGGTACGGCGTGCCCGAGCATCCGCAGCAGTTGATGCAGCATCGACGGTTGCATCTGCAGGATTTCCAGGAGGATGCGTGGTTGTTCAAGGGGCAAGAGGGCGAGATTGCGATTTCGCCGGGTGACACCTTCAGGACCAATGTCGCGGATGCGATGGTCAAGGCGACGCAGGAAGGCATGGGCATCAGTCTGTTGCCGTTTTTCAGTGCAAGCGCGGCACTGCGGGAAGGTTCGCTGGTACGGCTGTTGCCCGACTATCGGCTAAGGGAGCGCAGCATTTTCGCGGTGTATCCGTCGAGGCGTTTTTTGGATGCCAAGGTGCGCACGTGGGTCGCGTTTTTGCAGGTGCAATTGCCGGTGTTGCTGGCGGAGCAGGTGAACGTGATTGAGGCTCCCCGAGGCTAGCGCGTTGCAGTACGACGGATATAACGCGCCGGCGACGAGCCCAGCGTCTTGCGAAACATGCTGATGAACGAACTGACCGACTCATACCCCAGCGCCTCGGCGGTCCGTTGCACCGATTCGCCCTCGGCCAGGCTCTGCAAGGCCACGATGATTTGCCATTGTTTGCGCCATTGGCCAAAAGTCAGGCCTGTTTCGCTCTTGACCAGGCGGGCCAGGGAGCGCTCGCTCATGGCCACCTGGCGTGCCCACTGGGCCATGGTGCAACGGTTTGACGGGTCCTGGGCCAGGCCGCGGGCGATGAAGCGCAACTGCGTAGCAGCGGGGAGCGGCAGGTACAACTGCTCCGAGGGAGCCAGTTCCAGTTGTTCAAGGAGCACGCTCGCCACGCGCGAATTGGCAGAGGCAGGCGGATAATCCTGGGGCTGGGCGCTCAGGTGCAGGATCAACGCCAGGACCAGCGGCGAAAGCACCAGCGTGCAGCATTTCTCCGGTAGCGCGGCGGCGCCGGGCTCGACAAACAGATAGCCGATCCTGCCGTTGGCGGTCACCCGGTTGCTGTGGGCGATACCGCCCGGAATCCACACGCCGAAGCCCGACGGCACCATCCACACGCCATCCTCTACGGTACACACGATACCGCCGTGATATGCCACCACCAGTTGGCCTTTGCGGTGGCTGTGCACGGGGAATTCGGTGTCGTTGCGCTGGCTGCCGAGCATCAACGCGACGGCGGGCTGATCAAAACTGTCCAGTTCGAATTGATCAACGCCCTGGAGCTTCATCTCGCCCATGTTGCACCGCCTCGATTGTCTGAAATTGATTATATCCTGGCAGCATACTCAATATCGGCACGACCTTGCAGTCCCTACCATCTTCATCAAGGCGATCAAGGTGATTGCCGACTGCGAGATTCAACCGATGCTCAGCGAAATCACGATTGCCCACCTCTACATTCCTCCGTTCTTGCTCTACGTCGGCGTTGCAGCCCTGGTGTACGGGCTACTGGAGCGGGCCCTGCGGCGCGGGCTGGATTGGGCCTGGCACCCCAGCCTGGCGCGTTTCTTTGTGTCGCTGATCGTGCTCTCGACCTTGGTTCTGAGCTTTTGAGGGCAGCGCGATGATCATCAAACACATCCTCAAGACCCTCGTCACCCTGGTGCTCGGGCTGGCCGCATTGCTGTTCTGCACGCAACTGTGGCGTGCCTATGAGTTGGCCCCCTGGACGCGGGACGGGCGTGTCAGCGCGCAAGTTATCCGTATTGCCCCCGAGGTGTCCGGCCAGGTCGAACACCTGCTGGTGGGTGACAACCAGTGGGTCGCCAAGGGCGCGTTGCTGTACCAGATCGATCGCAGCAGCTACTTGCTTGCCCAGCAACAGCGCACGGCCGAGCTTGCCGAGGCGCGCAGTGTTTTCGAGCAGCGCAGTGCACAGCTCAAACGCCGCAACCAGCTCGGCGATGCGATTGCGCGGGAGGAAACCGACAACGCAGCCCGGGACCTGGCGGTGGCCAGGGCGCGCCTGGATGCGGCCCGCAGCCAACTGGCCCATGCGCGGCTGGATCTGGACCGCACGACGATTCGTTCGCCGGTCGACGGCTATGTGACCCAGTTGCGGCTGCAGCCGGGTGATTACGCGGCAGCGGGCGAGACCAATATCTTTGTGGTCGATAGCCATAGCTTCTGGGTCACCGGTTACTTCGAGGAGACCAAGCTGGCCGGTGTTCGGGTGGGGGCTGTGACGTCCATCAAGCTGATGGGTTTTTCACCGCTGCTCGAAGGGCATGTGGCGAGCATTGGTCGGGGCATTGCCGACGGCAACGAGCTGCGCAGTAACAGTGGTTTGCCCCAGGTGGCGCCTACGTTCAGCTGGATACGCCTGGCCCAGCGCGTGCCCGTACGGATTGAACTGGACAAGGTGCCGCCCGGTGTGGAACTGGCGGCGGGGATGACCGCCAGCATCGAGGTTGCCGAGGAGGGCACGGCGCCGCGCTGGAGGCTGGTGCAATGGCTTCAGGCGTTCATGTGATGCTCCGTGCACTGCGCATGCTGGGGGCATGGGAAGCTGCTACCTCGGGCTATGTGCTGCGTAGTCTTTTGGCGGCCTCATTGGCCCTGTGGCTGGGGTTCCAATTACACCTGGATTCGCCATTCTCGGCCGCCTCAACCGTGTTGTTGCTGATCCATCCGCTGCAGGGGGCAGTGGTTGGCAAGGGCTTCCACCGGGCACTGGGTACCCTCGTGGGGTTGGCTGTGGCATTGGTCCTGACCAGCCTGTTCGCCCAGCAAATGCTGCTGTTTATCCTCGGGATCGGGGTATGGCTGGGCCTTTGTGTCGGCGCCATGACCGTGCTTCGGCACTACCAGGCCACGGCGGCGGTGGTCGCCGGCTACACCGTTTGCCTGGCCCTGGGGCCCGCCATCGTCGCGCCGCAGCAAGGTTTCGAACATATCGTCGGACGGGGCACGGCCGTTGTTCTGGGGGTGTTGAGCCTGAGCCTGGTGGCCACGTTATTCAGCCGCAAGACCGTCGAGCGCACACTGACCATGGCACTTCGCGACGTCTCGTCGCGCACCCTGCGGTTATTGGCCGTGCGGTTTGACGGCGGGCCGGCGCGTGCGCAGGACCCGCTGGCCATCGATATCAGCAAAGTGGACGACCTTCTCGGGATTGGTCGGGGCGAGTCGGTGCTGATCCGCGCCAGGCTGGCGACCCTGCAGGCAGGACTTGCGTATCTGCATGCCGTGGTGCTCGACGAATGTGCGATACCTTCGCACGCTGGAATCGGCGCACAGTTGCGCCAGCTGGCTGAAGCCATGCCCGGGTTTTGCGTGGCGGCCGATCGTGTCCGGGAGCTGCAAGCCAGCCTTGAACCAGGCGCGAGCCAGCGGCGTCTGAATGAACCATTGGCCGAACTGGCCAGCGCCTTGTCGAGTTTTGCCTGCCTTGAGCGCGCGCCCCTGCCGCCGGCCCGCGCCGTGGGGTTTCACCGACACTACGGCGCTGCACTGCGTAACGGTGTGCGAGCGTTGCTGGCCACGCTGGCGACCGGTGCTGTCTGGTACCTCACCGGCTGGGACCAGGGGCCAACCTTGCTGGCCGTACTGGGTCCGTTCTGCACCTTGCTGGCCACCAGCGCGGCGCCCGAGCAAGGCATTGCGAGCCTTGCCAGGGGAACCTTCTACGCAATCCTGGCAGCGGCGGGGTGTAAGTTCCTGCTGTTGCCGCACATCAGCGGGTTCGGGTTGCTCACGGTGGTGCTGGCTGCGTTCTGGGCGGTCGGGATTCATGCCACGACCCGGCCGCGCCATGCCCTGCAAGGCGTCGCCTACCTGATTACGTTCAACACCCTGGTCGGCACCGCCGGGACCGCCCAATACGACTTCGCTGACTTCGTGAATCAAGCCCTGGCCTGGATGGTGACGCTCGCTATCTGCCTGCTGGCCTTCCAGTTGCTGCCGGGGAAACCCGCCAGCCACGCCGACGTCCTGAGGACCGCGCTGCACAAAGACACGCGCCAGTTACTGCGTCGCTGGCACCGCATGGATCTTCTGAAGTGGCAGGCCACGCAACAGCACCGGATGGTTGCCCTGCAAGCGCTGTCGGGCGCCGATGAGGCCGGTGCCGTCTCGCTTCAACTGGGTCGACAGTTAAGGTTGCTGCACCGCAAGACACGCGACCTGGAGCCTGATTCATCAATCGCCAGGTGTGTGCAAGCGGGCGACCGGCGTATTGCCAGATATGCCTTCGATTCAGCGATCAGCGCGGCCCAGGCCCGGCGTACGTCGAGATCACTGATCCGCCTTGGTGCCCGCGACCTGGCTGCTTGTTACCGGGATTTGGCGGGGTTGCTCGACCAATACCAGCGTGCCGATATCCGAACCAGTTTCAGCTAAAACAACGAAGGTGAGATGAAATGAAGCAACTCCTTATCTGGACGCTTTTCGGGATGATCGTGTCTGTGCCAATGGCGGTGCAGGCATCGGACGGGGCTGAGGCGCTGGCCCGCTGGCAACAGCAATTCAAACAAGAGCAAAAAAAGCTCGCTGAGCACCGGGCGGCTGGCCGCGATTCAAGGCCCAAGGCCGATCGCCAGCGATGAGCCGGTTCCCGGGGAATTGCAATCTATTCGGAGCGAAGTGACGAGTTCGGTGTGATGCCCGGCGGTGCTGTTGCTTTATAGGCTGTCCGGGTCGCCGAAGAACATCTGAATCCGCGACCTTAACCACCGTTCCCCCGGATCATTGTCCTGTGACCCACGCCACGCCATGTGCAATTCAAATGTGCGCACCGGCAGTGGCGGCTCCTCAGCCCGCAAGCCACCCGCTGAAGTCAACGCTTCAGCGGCATAGTCCGGCACGGTCGCGACAATATCGGTGCCCGCCAGCAATGTCCCCAGCCCATTGAACTGCGGCACAGCCAGCACGACATGGCGCTTGCGGCCCAGTTTTTCCAGTTCTTCATCCAGAAACCCGCTCAAATCCCCGGCGAATGACACCAGGGCATGGGGCCGCGCGCAGAAGTCATCCAGGCTCATGGAGCCCGGCATGCTGTCGGCCCGCAACAGCATCGGCTTGCTGCGGCGCAATACCTTGCGCTTGGCGTTGGCCGGCAAATCGGTGGTGTAGCTCACGCCGATGGAGATTTCGCCGGAGGCCAGCAGGCCGGGCATCAGGATGTAGTTGACGCGGCGCACTACCAGCACGATGCCGGGGGCTTCGGCCCGCAGGCGCTTGAGCAGCAGCGGCAGCAGGGCGAATTCGACGTCGTCCGACAGGCCGATGCGGAATACCGCGGTGCTGGTGGCCGGGTCGAATTCGGAGGCGCGGCTGACGGCCGTGGAAATCGAGTCCAGGGCCGGGGAGAGCAGGGCGAAGATTTCTACCGCACGGGCCGAGGGCTCCATGCTGCGTCCGGTACGCACGAACAACGGGTCGTCGAACAGGCCGCGCAGGCGTGACAGGGCTGCGCTGATGGCCGGCTGGCCAAGGAACAGTTTCTCGGCAGCGCGGGTCACACTGCGCTCATGCATCAAGGTTTCGAATACGATCAACAGGTTGAGGTCGACACGACGCAGGTCGTTACGGTTCATCTTGTGTCCCAGGCGGCGTCAGTAAACTTGACGGGAGCGGTCATATAAGAACAATGACCGGCATGAATCTTACGGGGAAAGGCTGGTACTCTGCACCGGCTAATTCAGTTTTCCTACATGGCTTGGCACCTTTTCCGTATGTGCGGAATCAATGACAGGCATGTCGACTATTAACGGCGACCGGTGGTCTTGCCCCGAAAGCCCAGATAGAGTTCATGGCAATAGAGGTTACTTTGACGAGGTTTGCGATGTCCCGCACGATCCGTTTTCACAAGTTTGGTCCGGCCGAGGTGCTCAAATGCGAAGAGCATGCAGCCGCTAAGCCCGCACCGGGCGAAGTGCAGGTGCGCGTCGAGGCGATTGGCATCAGCTGGTACGACATTCTGTGGCGCCAGAACCTGGCGTCGTCCCATGCCCGCTTGCCTTCCGGCCTTGGCCATGAAATGGCCGGCGTGGTTGTGGCCGTTGGCGAGGGTGTCGACGACCTGGCGGTGGGTGACAAGGTCGCCAGCTTCCCGGCCGAGAGCCCGAATGACTACCCGGTGTACGGCGAACAGATCGTCCTGCCGCGCTCGGCCCTGACCCGCTACCCGGATGTCCTGAGCCCGATCGAAGCCAGCGTGCACTACACGCCGCTGCTGATTGCCTACTTTGCGTACATGGACCTGGCGCGGGTCAAACCCGGGCAATTCGCCCTGGTAACGGACGCCAGCCACTGTGCCGGCCCATCGTTCGTGCAACTGGGCAAAGCCCTGGGTGTGCGGGTGATTGCTGCGACCAAGACCAGTGATGAGCGCGAATACCTGCTGTCCCTCGGGGCCGAGAAGGTCATCGTCACCGAAGAGCAGGACCTGCTGATGCAAGTCAACAAGTTCACCGACAACCGCGGCGTAGACGTGGTGTTCGATGGCTTGGGTGGCCCGCAGATGTCGTTGCTGGGTGATGTGCTGGCGCCGCGTGGCAGCCTGGTGCTGTACGGCCTGCAAGGTGGCAACCAGACGCCATTCCCGGCCTGCGCGGCGTTCCAGAAGAACATTCAGTTCTTTGTGCACTGCATCGGCAACTTCACCGGCAAACCGGAACTGGGCATCATCCAGGACCAGGTGGCCTTGCAGCGAGCCCTGCGTGACATCAACCAACTGACCGCCGACAAGGTGCTGGTACCGCTGAAAACCACGGTATTTCCGTTCAGCCAGTTCGTTGAAGCGCACCGCTATATGGACGAATGTCCGTGCCGTGAACGGGTTGCCTTGCAGGTAGAAACTGTTTGATCTGTGGGAATATTCTCAAGCGAGTATTCCTGCCCCCGGGCGCATGGGGCAAATGCGCCATTTGACAGGACTTAACCTGCCCACCGCTTGAATCGGGATTTCAGCACTTCAGCCCGATAAACCAGATGTATGCCCCTGACGCCGCCCTGAATCCCAGCGCGGCGTTGTCGTGTCTGCACACTCGATACCCCATGCAAGCCCCCATCTGAACCGGTTTTAGCCGGCGTTCTGTATCTGTTAATCATTATTCAAGTGCCGATAATTGCCCCGTCACTTTTATCTCAAGGATTGAGCAATGATTGAATATATGAAATCACCCCGTACATCCGTCAAGCCCAATAATGTTTCCCATGGCTGTTTTGCCGGAACATCAATATTGAAGTGGGTTATGTCGGATGCTTCTCTAGTTTGTAAGTTAAAGCAGCGTAGGAAGTTGTCAGAGCGTTCCTAAGACTTTCGGTTTGGGCTGCGTGCCCCTTGGCTTGGCGCCTTTTCGGGACTGGAAGCCCCCAAAGGCAGGCTTGGCAGGTAGGGCCCGGTGCTAATCTCCATTGAATGTCACATGTTGTAACGCCCCTACAGAAACAACAGGTCAGGCAAATGCCGTCAACGATTGCCCGAAACTGATATTTCAACTCAGGTAGTAGAACTATGAGCGCTATTCACGAACAAGCCATGAACTATGTCTATCAACAAGTATTGCAACGCTTGATAGGGCATTTCTCTCGAACAGAACGTACCTCGCTCCAGTTATTGATTCAACGAATCGTGGTAGCGGCAGGCGGCATGGAGCGGATCGGTGAATACAAGGTGCTGGTAGCTCACGGCGCAGGCGCCGGCAGCAGCTATGTCCTGGCGTTGTTGCGGGCAGCCCAGCTGACGCTTGCAGGCCGGGCGCCGCGGACGTTTCAACTGCGGGTCGCGACCTTGCGCCATGCCGGCATGTCGCAAAATGCCCTGGACACGCTGCATCGCGGCTACAGCGCGCTGTTCCTGCATGACGATGCGCGTGTCGAATTGCTGATGGTCGAGAATCAGGAAGTCTTGCCGTTCAACCACCTGCGGCCGGCCTCCAGTGCGGCGCGCGACACCAGCCGGCGCAATATGCTGATGGTGGGGCACCTGACTTCGGGAGATCTTCGCCAAACCCTGTGCAACGACGCCTACCTGGCCCTCGGTGACTTTTACCAGCGCGTCACCACTTGCAATGGCGGCGTGCACGCGCTGGTCAGCGGTGACTCCGCGCGCAAGCAGCGGGAGTACCTGGCGTGGCTGAAGAAGGCCGCGCTGGCGAGCGGTGCAGAGATCCCGCCGCGCCAGCCCCTGGTGCTCAGCGGGCTGTTCGCGCGCATGGACGAGTGGAGCAACGCCTATTACTGCGACCTTTACGGCGAGCGCTACGCCGTCGCCGATAAGTCCGACACGGACAACCATCGCCACTTGGCCTATATCGGCGCTGCCGACCTTAAGGACGCGGCCGAATACACCTCCGGGCCGCTGTTGCGTCAGTTCATGGGCTATGAACCGGACGAGTTTGGCTTTCATTTCAGCCACGCGAGCTATGCGAACCCGTTGCTGATGGCCCATCTGCGGGGCCTGCAGGCCGAGTGCCTGCGGGAACTGGATTACGAGGAGGGCGCACAGGGCTTCATGCAGCAGGCCGCGCTGTTCATGCGGCGCAAGCAGATTCCCGAACACCTGATTGCACAGGCAGCGACCCAGGATGGTCGAGCGCTGGCGGCCGACTACGCCCAGGCGCTGTTCGGATTGGATGAAAGCCAACTGAACTGCCTGATGTTTTCGCCGTTTATCCGTCACGGCGAGCGCCTCGAAAGCTTTTTGCGCCAATGCCACCCCGGCATGCTGGTGGCACTTCCCGAGCTGCACAAGGCGCTGCAAGGCAAGCCGGTGGCCGAGATGCTGGTGCAATGGGCCATCGACATCAGCGGGTTGCCGATCGACCTGCTGCAACATCTCTATCGCAAGCGGCCAGCCACCGGCGTGCCGGGCATGGCCGAGACGCCACAGCAAGATGCTCCCGCCCTGGCAGCCTACCAACTGGCGGGGCGTTAAGCGGGTGGCGGCGGGTGACCAGCGATGAACCTCAGGGACGACCGGCAAACCGACTTCGCCTACCAGGCGGTGTATCGCTACATGATCAACCTCATCGGCGAGGTGGGCACGGATGCCCGGGTAAAACTGCCATCATTGCGGCAGCTGGCGGAGCGCCTGAATGTGTCGATCTCGACCATTCAATACGCTTATTCGTTGCTCGAGAAGGAGGGCCGGGTGTACTCGGTGCCCAAGTCGGGCTACTACGCCTGGCCGGTGTTGAATAAACCGCCAGGCAGCAGCGGTGGCGACCTGCTGGAGCGCCTCTATGCCAGTGCGCGACGTCCGGGAATGCGCGTGCTCAGCGCCGATGAGCCGGCACTTGCGGCGTCACTGGACGCAGCGCTGTTGCTGCTCGAGCGCGAACTGTTGCGGCATTACCCGCATCATCTGCAGCCATGGTCGCAGCCCTGTGGCGTGTGGGAACTGCGGGCGACGCTCGCGGCGCGCTATACCTCGTCGCCGACCCGTTGCTGGCAGGCGGACGAGGTATACATCGGCGCCGACTTGCGCGGGGTACTGGAAATCCTGATCGAGGTGCTGGGTCTCAAGGGCGCTGCGATCATCGTCGAATCCCCGTGTGACTGGCTGATCCTGCGGTTGTTGCAGGGGGCAGGCGTGAGGGTTCTCGAATTGCCATTCACGGCGGACGACGGCCTGGACCTGGCGTTGTTCGAGCAATTGCTCAGCACCGAGCCGGTGCAGCTGGCGTTGCTGTCATCCGGTGTCAGCCTGCCGTCCGGCGTAGTCCTGTCCACCCATGACCGCCTGCAGCTAGTGCGATTGCTGGACCAGCATGGCTGTTGGTTGTTAGAAAATGACAGCCATGGTGACCTCGGCTTCGGGCAGCCAATCACCGCGTTACGGGACCTGGCCAATCCCGAGCGGCTGATGGTGTTTTCCACGTTCGAGAAGATGCTCGGGCCGGAAGCGCCGTTTGGCTATTTGCTGTCGCGCCACCTCAGCGGCGAGCTGCAGCGCCAGTTCCTGTTGCGCGCATTCCGGTTGTCCTCTATCCGCCAGCGCGCGATTGCGCGGCTCTATCAAAGCGGGCGCATCGACCAGCATCTGCGGGAGTTGCGACCGCAACTCAAAGAGCAGGCCCGGCTCATGGGCCTGCGGCTGGACACGCATCTGGGCAACCAGGTGAGCTACCGAATGCCCGTCGCTGGCGCGACCTTCTGGTTGCGCTCAGAGGCCCCGGTGGATATGCGCCAGGTGTTCCAGCGCCTGCTCACCCGGCAGGTGGTGATTGCGCCGGGGGAGTTGTTCAGCCTCAGTGGCCTGCACTGCCAGCATCTGCGGCTGAGCCATGCCGTTGACGGCGCCCATAACCTGGAGAATGCCCTGGATGAGCTGGCTCTGGCGCTCAGGCAGGCACAGACCGGCACTGAATGAAATTTCGCTGATTGCTGTAGGATTTATAACGTCGCGGAGCAGTCCAAGTCCCAGTAAACTGCACTTTTTTCCGAATCCTTCTCTTTCCGAGGTTTATGCATGACTCTCAGTCCTTTTGCGGGCAAGCCGGCACCAGCTCAATTGCTGGTAGACATCCCGCGACTGGTAACGGCCTATTACACCGGCCAGCCTGATGCAGCGATCTCCACCCAGCGCGTCGCCTTTGGTACCTCCGGACACCGCGGCAGCTCGTTCGACCTCAGCTTCAATGAATGGCACGTGCTTGCCATCAGCCAGGCCATTTGCCTGTACCGTGAAGCCCAGGGCATCAACGGCCCGCTGTTTGTCGGCCTCGACACCCACGCGTTGTCCACCCCGGCCGGCGCCAGTGCGCTGGAAGTGCTGGCCGCCAATGGCGTGCACGTGATGCTCGCCGAAGGCGATGAGTACACCCCGACACCGGCGATTTCCCACGCCATCATTTGCTACAACCGCGGCCGCACCAGTGGTTTGGCCGACGGCATCGTGATCACGCCGTCCCACAACCCGCCACAAAGCGGCGGCTACAAGTACAACCCGCCCAACGGCGGCCCGGCCGACACCCACATCACCAAGTGGATCGAAGCCAAGGCTAACGAACTGCTGGCCAATAAGCTGGCCGGGGTCAAGCGCATCACCCATGCCCAGGCGCTGAAGGCCGACACCACTCATCGCCACGACTACCTCAACACCTACGTGGCCGATCTGGTCAACGTCATCGACTTCGATGCCATCCGCAACGCTGGCTTGCGCCTGGGCGTCGATCCGCTGGGCGGAGCAGGGGTGCGCTACTGGTCGGCCATCGCCGAGCATCACCGCCTGAACCTCGACGTGGTGAACACCGAAGTGGATTCGACCTTCCGCTTCATGAGCGTCGACTGGGACGGCCAGATCCGCATGGACCCGTCCTCCAGCTACGCCATGCAGGGGTTGATCGGCCTCAAGGACCGTTATGACGTGGCCTTCGCCTGCGACCCGGACCACGACCGCCATGGCATCGTGACGCCGTCCGGTGGCTTGCTGGCGCCGAACAACTACTTGGCCGTGTCCATCGACTACCTGTTCCAGAACCGCCCCGAATGGCGCGCTGATGCTGCGGTGGGCAAGACCGTGGTCAGCAGCGGCTTGATTGATCGCGTGGCCAGGCGCATTGGCCGTCGCCTGTACGAAGTGCCGGTGGGCTTCAAGTGGTTTGCCGATGGCCTGTTCGACGGTTCGCTGGGTTTTGGTGGCGAAGAAAGTGCCGGCGCCTCGTTCCTGCGCAAGGACGGCAGCGTGTGGAGCACTGACAAGGACGGCTTGATCCCGGCGCTGCTGGCGGCGGAAATGACCTCGCGCAAAGGCCAGGACCCAAGCCAGATCTATCGCGGGCTGACCGATGCACTGGGCGAGCCGTTCGCCATTCGGGTGGATGCCAAGGCGACTCCGGCGCAGAAGGCCTTGTTGGGCAAGCTGTCGCCAGACCAGGTGACGTCCACGCAGTTGGCGGGGGAAAGCATCCAGCAGATCCTCAGCCACGCGCCGGGCAATGACCAGGCGATCGGCGGGCTGAAAGTCATGACTGAAAACGGCTGGTTCGCCGCACGGCCATCGGGCACCGAGGACATCTACAAGATCTACGCCGAGAGCTTTATCGGCGAAGATCACCTCAAGCAACTGGTGGAAGAGGCCCAGGTGTTGGTGGACGGGGCGATCTCGGCTAACTGATACCAAAGTGACTGATTAACCTGTGGCGAGGGAGCTTGCTCCCGCCGGACTGCGCAGCAGTCCCATTTTTGGGCGCGCTTCGCACCCCAGCGGGAGCAAGCTCCCTCACCACATTCAAGCTCGGTCAGGCGAGGTCGACCAAGACGATCTCGCTGTCCTCAACCGCTGTCACCCGCAGTACCTGCTCATCCTCAACTGCCACACCGTCTCGAGCTTGTGCACGCAAGCCATTGACTTCAATCACCCCGGTGGCCGGTACCAGGTACGCCCGGCGTCCGTTGTCCAGCCGATACTCGGCACTTTCACCGGCTTTCAGGTTTGCCGCTACCAAGCGTGCATCGGCCCGAATCCGCAGGCTTTCGCTGTCTCCGGCCTTGCCACTGGCCAGGGTCACAAACCCTTCGCGGTCACCCTTCGGAAACGGCTTAGCGCCCCACGACGGCGGCAAGCCGGCCTCATTGGGAATGATCCAGATCTGGAAAATCTTGGTCGGCGTAGCTTCCAGGTTGTACTCGCTGTGGGCGATCCCGGTGCCGGCGCTCATTACCTGGACGTCGCCGGCCTCGGTGCGGCCCTGGTTGCCCAGGTTGTCGGCATGGCTGATGGCGCCTTCACGCACATAGGTGATGATTTCCATGTCCCGGTGCGGGTGCTGCGGGAAGCCGGTGCCCGGTGCGATGAGGTCATCGTTCCACACCCGCAGGTTGCCCCAGTGCATGCGCTTGGGGTCATGGTATTCGGCAAACGAGAAGTGGTGGTGAGCGTCCAGCCAACCGTGATTGGCGCCGCCCAGGGTGTTGAAAGGTCGAAGTTCAAGCATGATCGTCTCCTGTGGATGGGAGCCATCATCCAGCAGCGCCAGATCGATAAAAAGCGTAAAAAATGCTGGATTCCTATCGAATGCTTCGATGCCGATGCTCAGGACTTGTCTTCACTTCATCGCCTAACTGCATGAGCGCAAAGCAATTGGCTGGAACTGTGGGGCATTTGCGGCGACCATAGGGCTCTTGTCCGAGTTAAAGCATCGCAGGAGTCCGCGTGCCGCAACACACCCCCGATCTGCCTCCCGAACTGCGGCCACTGGCCGAAATGCCCCTGTTGAAACGGCTCGCCGCCCGATTATTCGGTCACGGCCTGACGCGCCTGCGGGCACAGCACCGTTTCTCATGGCTGCATGGCCAGGCCGACGGCTTTCGCAGTGGCCACACGGCCGGCGTGGAGTATGGCTATAAGGAAGGCAAGGCGGATGGTATCGAAGAAGGCCGCCAGGTCCTGCTGATTCGTGACTTCCGGCCGGATGAGCACACTGCGCCGGGTGTTGACGACAACCTGTTCGATGATTGGCGCCTGCCGCTGACCGCCGAGTTGAAAAAACGCATCAAGGCTGATGTGGCGCGCCTGCTGCCGGCCCATGCCCAGCCGAGTGCGGCGCAATGGAAGATGATTTTCAGCGATACGCCGTCCACCTCGGTGATCGCCGGCGCCGGCGCGGGTAAATCCACCTCGCTGGTGCTGCGTATCCTGCTGCTGACCCATTACCTGGGCTTCGAGCTGAGCTCGATGACGGTGGTGACCTTCACCCGTGAGTCGCGCAAGGACTTCATCAACAAGCTCATGGAAATTCTCGCCTTGTGGGGCCAACCCCTTGGTATGAAAGAAGCGCAAGCGGTGGTGCGGACCTTTCACTCACGCATCCTGCCAATGGTGCGCAGCCTGCCGGGCCTTGAACGGCTGCAGGCGTTCGAGAACCTCAATGCGCGGACCGAAGCGGGCTTTGATGAGGCCGACAGCAACCCCTTCGAATTGCGGATCAACGACGCCCAGCGCCAGCAACTGAATGCCTGCTATCACCGGCTGCATGGCCGCCATGAACGCTTCCGCGAACTGATCGCCCCGCTGGCGCGCCATGCCCTGCAACTCAAGGAGCTGGAGCGGGATCACCCGGACGTGCAAAAACGCGTGGCGGTGACCGAACTGGCGGCCAAGCGCGATGAAGAACTCTGCGATGTGATCGAAGACCTGTGGTTTCGTGCCGGCGCCTGGCCGATCAAGGGCATCGAGCCCAATCGCCAGACGTTCGATATCAACGGCGCGAAGTTTCACTGCCATGGTTACATTGCCGAACTGGGTGCCTGGGTCGTACTGGGCTTCGACCCGCGGGAAAATGCCCAGGTCAGTCGACCCGGGTCCAAGCTGTCAGTACGTGCCGAATGGGCGGTAAAGCGAACCCTATTTCAAGCTTTCTGCCGTAAGCCATTGATATGGCTAGAAAGCTACGAGTCTTCCAAGCGGCTTTTAAGCAGCCTGGCAGGTGACGCAACAGCGGGCCCGGGCTTCGATTACAAGGTCAAGGGCGAGCTGGGTTCGGCACCGTTGCTGGACAGCTTTGTTGCCGCCGCCGGGTTCATCGAGAACCTCGGGCTGGATGTGCCCACCGCCGTGGGCAAGATGAGTTTTGCCAAGGATGATCCAGACCGTTTTTACTTCGAGGCACTGAGCATTTTCTGGAAGGCCCTCGAAGATCACTTGCTGGACCAGTCGCCACCGGTCATGACCTACAACCGGATGTTCTCGCTGTTTGGCGAAAACACCCCGGAGAACCTGAAGTTGCTCAGCGACCCGCTGCTACGGCCGATGTCGCACCTGATGATCGACGAATTCCAGGACGTATCGCCGCAGATCGTCTCGTGGATCCGGGCCAGCTTGCGGGAGATCCGCAGCCGCGGGCCGGCCATGCACGTGGGGCGCGGGGCCCAGCGCTCTTCGCTGTTGTGCGTGGGCGATGACTGGCAGTCGATCTATGGCTGGCGTGGCAGTTCGCCCAAGTATTTCATGGAGTTCAACAAGGAGTTCCCGTCACCCACGACCACCCGGGTGATGCTGGGCGAGAACTACCGCAGCCATCAGCACGTGATCGATGCTGCCGAGCACATTGTGCGGGCGGCCCCGGCCATCAGCGGCAAGAAAGCCAAGGCCAGTGGAACCGCGAAGGAGTTGGTGCCGGTCACGGTGCGTGACCGTGACGATGCGGCGCTGGGCCAACAACTGCTGGCGCACTATCAAAAGGGTGACTCGGTGTTAATGCTGTATCGAAAAAGCAGCGATAAGTCATTGATGCAAGAGCATATTCAGTCGGTAGTTAATGTGGATTCTAGTTTGCCGTACGGCAGCCGCCGGCTCAAGCAACTGACTTATCACAGCGCCAAGGGCTTGCAGGCGGATGCGGTATTCCTGCTGGGCGACTGCCTGCACTTGACCAGTTCGCCGTACAAGAACCAGGTCTACCGCATGGCAGGATTGGGCAAGGACGGCGATACCGAAGCTTACGACAGCGCGCAGAAAGACGAAGTGCTGCGCCTGGCCTATGTGGGCATTACCCGGGCGGTGAGCCATTGCTATTGGTATGTCGACGGCCAGGATGGCCAAGGGGTGAATGTGCCAAAGGCTTCGGACCGGGTTGCCGGGGACAAACCGTTTTTTGACGACCAGCGCATCAGCAAATCATAAGGGGTGACGTTGAATCCTGTGGCGAGGGAGCTTGCTGTGGCGAGGGAGCTTGCTCCCGCTGGAGTGCGCAGCGCTCCCAGGATTTTGGGGCTGCTACGCAACCCAGCGGGAGCAAGCTCCCTCGCCACAGGATACCTGCGTTGCCAGATCAAGCCCTTAGCGACAGCGGCGGCACAAACGACTCCAGTTCATCCTCAACCGCCTCGATGATCCGTTCCACGTCAGCAGCGTTCATCACCGTGGCGCAAGGGATACCGGCAATTGCAATCAGGGTTTCCCCGCTGGCGCGGTCGAACAGGCGGGCGATCATACTGCCGGGAGCATCCATGCTCGCCTCAAAGCCCATAGGATGAAAGTGCCAGCGCATCAACTGGCAGGCATTGGGGAATGTCACTTTGTTCATGTTGCCCACCTTGTTCATTGAGCGCTTCCTTTAGCTCGCTGCAGGGGCGCCATGACCGTCACTGGTCCTGGCCGTCGTGAGCATTAAAAATAGCATTCGTTCGCATCGGGCATGGGAGTTTTTTCGTCCCGTCCGGCAGTTGTTTTCAATAACGTTGATATGGGTCACGTGCTGCGTGGTATTAAGCGAAAGGCCATTAGTCGGAAATATCAAATGGCCGTTGAGCGGGTACGGGCAGTTGGGCAAGCTGCCTCTTTTTTCACCGGCGTAGAGCGCTCAATGCAAGACATCATTCCGGATGACTCCCAGAAAACCCAAGCTACGGCCAAGCTGGTACTGCGTCACCATCTGTGCTGGCGGGATCGGGACCTGGATGGAGTGATGTCGTACTACCATCCGGACATCCAGTACCACGATTTCTTCCAGAACCGCGTGGTGGGTGCCGGCGAGCTGCGCGAATACCTGCAAGCCAGCATGCCCCGTGGCGCCGACGAAGCGATCGAACACACCGACCGCATCCGCGCCGACGGCGACACCGCGTTCATCCAATACCGCATCACCTTGCGTGGCGGCCAGGGCCTGGTGTCGTTTCGCACCAGCGAAGCGATTACCGTGCGCGATGGCTTGATCTGGCGGGTCAACGAGTACGCCTCCCTGGTCCACGAGCAGTCTGCCAGCCGCCGCGAGACCACACGCCCGACCGTCAGCCGCCTGGGCCTGTCGCCGCAGCAACTGAGCTACATGGCCAACGACCTGCAACAGTACTTCGAGCGCCAGCAACCCTATCTGGACCCCGAGCTGGACCTGCAACGGGTGGCGAAGGAGTGCGGGTACAGCCGCAATCAGATTTCCTACCTGTTGAACCAGGTGCTGGGGCAAAGTTTTTATCGCTACGTCAACCAGGCACGCCTCCAGCATTTGCTGGCTGCACTGGAAATGGCCGCGCCGCCGATCCGCATCGACGAACTGGCGTTTGCCGCCGGCTTCAATTCGACGTCGGCGTTCTACAGCAGCTTCCGCCAGCACACCGGCCAGTCGCCCAAGGCCTACGTCAAACAAATTTCCCTGCGTGCACGCGCGCAAGACAGCCCCTGAGGCCAGGCTCTAGGATCACTGCCATCGAAGTGTGGTGGTGGAGCTTGGCATGCCTGCATGGCGCAATATCAGTTTATGGATGGACCAGCTGGACGAGCCGCTGCTGGCACGCGCGTCCCTGGAGCAGGACCTGGACGTCAACGTGGCCATCATCGGCGCCGGCTACACCGGGCTCTGGACCGCGTATTACCTGAAGCGCCAGGCGCCCGAGCTGAAAATCGCAATCATCGAGGCGCAAACCGCCGGGTTCGGTGCCTCGGGCCGTAACGGCGGCTGGCTGATGGGCAATCTGCTGGGAGAGGACCGCCTGTTGGCCGGCCTGACCCCGGAACAGCGCCGGGCCTCGTTCGACCTGCTGCACGCCATCCCCGACGAAGTCGCGCAAGTGATCGAGCGCGAAGGCATTGACTGCGACTACCGCAAGGGTGGTGTGCTGTATTGCGCCGCGCGCTACCCCGAACAGGAAGCCACCCTGCGTGCGTACCTGGCCAAACTTCACAGCCAGGGCCTGACCGACGACGATTACCGTTGGCTTGGCCCGCAACAACTGGCCGAGCAGATCCGTATCGCCAAGCCTTATGGCGGCATCTATGCACCCCACGTTGCCACGATTCACCCGGCCAAGCTGGTGCGCGGCCTGGCGCGGTTGGTGGAGCGGATGGGCGTCAAGATCTACGAAAACAGTCCCGTCACTCATTGGCAGTCCGGCAGCCTGCGCACGGACAAAGCCTCGGTGCGCGCCTCCTGGGTGGTGCCGGCAGTGGAAGGGTATGCCACCACGCTGGCTCCGCTGGGGCGCTATCAGTTGCCGGTGCAAAGCCTGATCGTTGCCACCGAGCCGTTGCCGGCCAGCACTTGGGACGAGATCGGCCTGAATCGTGGCCAGGCGTTCGGCGAGAGCAGCCGGCAAGTGACTTACGGCCAGCGTTCGGCGGACAACCGCCTGGTGTTCGGCGCTCGCGGGGGTTATCAGTTTGCCGGCAAGTTGCGACACAACTTCGATCTCACCGACAGCGAAGTCGAACTGCGTCGCTACCTGTTCGGCGAACTGTTCCCGCAGCTCAAGAAAGTCCGGATCACCCACGCCTGGGGCGGCAACCTGGGCATGTCCCGGCGCTTCAAGCCGCACATGCTCTGCGATCACGCGGCAGGCATCGCCCTGGCCGGTGGTTACGGCGGCGAGGGCGTAGGCGCCAGCAACCTCGGTGGCCGCACCCTGGCGGACTTGATCCTGGGGCTCGATACGCCGTTGGTTCGCCAGCCATGGGTGATTCAGCCGGGCCGGCTGGACGGGCTCAAGGCCTGGGAACCGGAACCCTGCCGCTGGCTGGGCTACAACGCGATCATCCGCAGTTTTGTGCATGAGGACCAGGTGTTGGCCAACCCCAATACCGCCCCGTGGCGCCGCAAACTGGCCAGCGGGGTTGCCGGGTTCATGGAAGGTTTCATGCACTAAGTCGTTTCAATCACCACAGGTATGAACATGAGCATTACCCAGTTCAAAGACACACTCAGCGCCCATTTGCCGGACTCCTCGCCCGTCGCCATGCCACTGGGCACACCGGTCGCGGTGGCCTCGACCTTGAGCGTGGAACGTAGCGACGGCGTCGAAACCGGCATCTGGGAATGCACGCCCGGGCGCTGGCGCCGGCAGATCAAAGCCCAGGAGTTTTGCCACTTTATCCAGGGACGCTGCACCTTTACCCCCGACAACGGGGAAATGCTCCACATAGAAGCCGGCGACGCACTGATGTTGCCGGCCAACAGCACCGGTATCTGGGACATCCAGGAAACCGTGCGCAAGACCTATGTATTGATCCTCTGATTCTTTGATCTTTGATCGCCTGCCATAAAAACAGCCCTAAAACCGCCAGGAAATCGAACCATGAGACCCATTGCCCTGTTGCCGCTGGTATTCGTCGCCACCCTCAGCCAAGCCGCCGAGACGGTGAAGATCTACAACTGGTCGGACTATATCGCCCCCGACACCACCAGGAACTTCCAGAAAGAAACCGGCATCGGTTTCACCTACGACGTGTACGACAGCAACGAAACCCTCGACGGCAAGTTGATGACCGGCAAATCCGGCTATGACGTGGTGTTCCCCTCCAACCACTTCATGGCCCGGCAGATCCAGGGCGGGGCGCTGAAGAAACTCGACAAGAGCCAGTTGCCCAACTGGAAAAACCTCAACCCGGTGCTGCTCAAGGCCCTGGAAAACAACGACCCGGGCAACGCCCACGGCTTCCCGTACCTGTGGGGCAGCACTGGTATCGGCTACAACATCGACAAGGTCAAGGCGGTACTCGGCGACAACGCACCAGTGGATTCCTGGGACCTGATCTTCAAGCCCGAGAACATGCAAAAACTGCAGAAGTGTGGCGTCGCCATCCTCGACAACGGCCCGGAACTGCTGCCCGCGGCCCTCAACTACTTGGGCCTGCCGCACCACAGCAAAAAGGCGGAAGACTACAAAAAGGCCGAGGACCTGCTGATGAAAGTGCGGCCGTACGTGGCGTATTTCCACTCCTCGAAATACACCGCCGACCTGGCCAACGGCGACATCTGCGTGGCCGTCGGCTTCTCCGGCGACATCCTCCAGGCCGAAAGCCGCGCCAAGGAAGCCAGGAATGGCGTGAATATCGGCTACAACATTCCCAAGGAAGGCGCCGCCATCTGGTTCGACATGGTCGCCATGCCCGCCGATGCCCCGGATGAAAAAGCCGGCTATGCCTTCATGAACTACCTGCTGCGCCCGGAAGTGATGGCCAGCATCACCAACTACGTGCACTACGCCAACGGCAATGCCGCGGCGGACAGCCTGGTGGACCCGGCGATCAAGAGCGACACCAAGGTGTACCCAAGTCCGGAAATGATGGGCAAGTTGTTTGCACTGGAAGCGATGCCACTGAACATCGACCGGATTCGTACGCGGGTGTGGAACACCATTCGTACCGGGCGTTGATGATCGTTCCCACGCTCCGCGTGGGAATGCATCCTGTGACGCTCCGCGTCACGACTTCAAAAGCGCATGCGGAGCGTCCAGGGCGGCGTTCCCACGCCGCGGAATCAAGGATTCTCCAAGTCATGCCCCAACGACTGGATAAACAACGAAAACAGCTCCGGCTGCGACGAGATATCCAGCTTGGCATACAGGTGCCGGCGGTGAACCTTGACCGTATCCGGCGAGATATTCAGCCGTTCGGCCATGGCTTTTGACGAAAACCCGCGCAACACCAATCGCGCTATTTCCAGCTCCCGTTCCGACAACACGCCACAGCCGAAATGACTCAACGCGTCCCGTATCTGGCTGGCCATTTCCGCCGGCGCGGCCACTCGCTGGGTGCTTTGCTGCCAATGCTGCTGCATCAACGGCAACACCCAGGCCGCGAGCATGGTCATCAACCCCGTTTCCTCGCCGGTAAACAACCGCTGCATTCCCAACGACAGCGATAACGTCCCCGCACCCGGCAATTGCAGGATGAATTGCACCTCGTCTTCCAGCACGTTGTCGTGGAAGTAATTGAGGAAGTATTCACTCTGGCGAAAATGATCCGGCGCCACTTCCTCAAGGCGGTACACGCCACTGGCATACCCCTCGCGACACGCCTGGAAAAACGGGTCCAACAGGTACAAGCCATTCAGATAAACCAGCATCGACGCCGGTTTGCTGCTCGGTTGTGCGTCGTATTCTTCCAGCGCTTCGGGCGGGCCATCGGCGGGGTAGAAGATCGCCAGGGCATTGTCGAAGGGCAGGCATTGGTGCAGCAACAGCACCAGTTGCTTCCAGAAACGCCCGGTGCCGATCTGTGCGACGGTACGCCCCAGGCCCGCGTGCATGCCGACTTCCCTGAACAGGCTCATGTGCAGCTCCACGCTAAGGATTCAGGCCGCAAGGGTTCGACTTTTGCCCGGCGGCGTCAAGGGGAGTACTCCAATAGGGGAATTGGCCGATCTACACAGAGTGTTTAAGTTGGCCGTCAGTCAGTGGGGAACATACCCTGCGCCGCTTCACCTTTTCGTTTCTGCCTCAAACCAAGAACAATCAAGAGGATAACGATATGAGTGCTCCTTCCACGCCCGACGGCGTGCTGAAACCCACCCTGAGCGTATTCGATGTAGTGGCCATCACCGTCTCGGCGGTCACCCCGGCCAGTTCAGTGTTCGTGATTGCGCCGTTTGCCATCCAGCAGGCCGGCAGCGGGGTGTTCCTGGCCTTTGTGATGGCCGCCTTGCTCGCGCTGATGTTCGCCTTTTGCTACGCCGAACTCGGGCGTGCCCACAACAGCGCCGGCGGCGAATACGTGTATGCCAAGCGGGTGTTCGGCGGCATGGCCGGCTACGCGACGTTCCTCACGGTACTGGTGATGCTGCTGTTTATCCCGCCGGTACTGGCCACCGGGGCGGCGACTTACCTGAATAACGCCCTCGGCACCCAATTCGATTCGCAAACCGTGGCCCTGGTGATTGTGGTGTGCAGCTACGCCCTGGGTATCCTCAATATCAAGCTGAATGCCTGGATCACCGGCACCTGCCTGCTGCTGGAAGTGGCGGCGTTGCTGGTGATCGTGTTTATCGGCTTCGGCAACCCGGTGCAGCCGGTCAGCGTGCTGTTGCAACCGCAAATCGTCGAGAACGGCGTGCTGCACCTGGCGCCCTGGGCGCTGGTCATCGGCGCGGTGGGCATCGGCCTGTTCTCGTTCAATGGCTACGGTCCCGCCGTATTGCTGGCCGAAGACATGAAGTGCGGCGGCAGGGGCGTGCACAAGGCGGTGTTGTGGTCCCTGGGCCTGGTGGTGGTCATCGAGCTGGTGCCGATCACCGCCTTGCTGATCGGTGCGCCATCCCTCAGCGCGATGATCAGCAGTCCCGACCCGATCGGCTACCTGCTGACCAGCCACGGTAACGAAACCCTGTCGCGGCTGGTCAGCGCCGGGATCTTCCTGTCGGTATTCAACGCCATCGTCGCCATCGTCATCCAGATTGGCCGGGTGGTGTTCAGCAGCGGCCGCGATGCGCTGTGGACACCCACCATCAACAAACTCTTCACCCGGATTCATCCACGCTGGGATTCCCCGTGGTTGGCTACGCTGTTCCTGGCGGTCCCTTCGGCATTGCTCAGCTTCAGCTCCAACCTGGCGGACCTGACGTCTTTCAGCGTACTGCTGATCATGCTGGTGTACCTGATCGTGGCGTTGAGCGCGTTGATGAGCCGGGTGTTGCTGCGTGACCGCGAGCACCCGTATCGCATGCCGTTGTGGCCGGTGCCGGCCTTGCTGGCGGTGCTGGGCGCCGGCTACCTGTTGGTGACCCTGGCGATTGCCGCCTCGGTTCGCGACATCATGATTATCATCGGCCTGTTGGCACTGTCGGTGATCCTGTATTGCATCAGTGGCCGGTTGAGTCCGGCGTTTCAGAAATTGTAAGGAGTGGTTATGCGTGCACGTCAATTGGGCATCACCTTGGGACTGGGTACGCCCGGTGAGTTGAATGCCATCACCGACGTTCCAGGGGTTCGGGTCGGCCACAGTACGATCAAGACCCGCATCGACGGCAAACAGGTACGTACCGGCGTGACGGCGATCCAGCCCCGGGCCGGTGCCGCGCGGTATCAGCCATGTTTTGCCGGCTACCACGTGCTCAACGGCAATGGCGACGCCACGGGCCTTGAATGGATCAGCGAATCAGGGTTGCTGACCACGCCGCTGGCGATCACCAACACCCACAGCATCGGGATTGTGCGCGACACGCTGATCGCCCTGGAGCGCGAAAGCCTCGAAGACCCCGCCGTGTACTGGTGCATGCCGGTGGTGATGGAAACCTACGACGGCTTGCTCAACGATATCTGGGGCCAGCACGTCGGCCCGGAGCATGTGCGCGAGGCGCTGGCCAACGCCGAATCCGGGCCGGTGGCGGAGGGCGCCGTGGGCGGCGGCACCGGGATGATCTGCCATGAGTTCAAGGGGGGCATCGGTACCGCGTCACGGCGCTTGCCGGCGGAGCAGGGTGGCTGGACCGTCGGTGTGCTGGTGCAGGCCAACCATGGCAAGCGCCAGGAACTGCGCGTGGATGGTTACCCGGTAGGCCGGCAATTGATGGACATCCCGTCACCCTTTGCCGATCGCGGCACACCCGGCATGGGCTCCATCGTGGTGATCATCGCCACCGATGCGCCGTTGCTGCCCCATCAATGCCAGCGCCTGGCACAACGCGCGTCCATCGGGATTGCGCGCACGGGTGGCGGTACCGAGGACTCCAGCGGGGACCTGTTCCTGGCGTTCGCCACCGGCAATCAGGATTTGCCGGTGGCCGACTACGGGCGCAAGGGCTCGCCCCTCAGCACAGCCCTGCAAATGGTCAATAACGACCACATTTCACCGCTGTTCAGCGCGGCGGCGGAGGCCGTGGAAGAGGCGATCATTAATGCCATAGTGGCCGGCGAAGACATGACCACCGACCAGGGTGTGCGGGTGCCCGCGCTGGATGCCCACACGCTCCTGCAGGCATTGCGCCAAACCGGCTGGCGCGGCCAGTAAGTAAACTAAGTCTTGTCCCGGTAATACGGGACAAACACTTAAATAGTGGCTATTCAATACTAACAATGACACGGTGACACTTTCTTAGTGCACCTCAGTCAATACTTTGGATCCATTCGTGGCTAAATGTCTTTAGGAGTATTTAATATTTAAATAGCTGGATTTTAATAACGCGCTATTTACCAGTGTTTGCAGGTTTTGTTCACCGGCCCAACTTTATCCTTGGATAAAAACCGCTGGACGAATGATTTCAGGTTGTGTCAGTTTTCTTTCGCCTTCAAAAGGGGCGAGTGATCGGACTTACTCGCCAGAGTGGGTCCGGTCGGACAAAAACTGTTCCACTTGCAAACAAGGAAGTACGTTTATGTCAAAAGTAAAAGACAAAGCTATTGTGTCGGCGGCTCAAGCAAGTACCGCTTACACCCAGATCGATAGCTTTAGCCATCAATACGACCGCGGTGGCAACCTCACGGTCAATGGCAAACCGTCGTTCACCGTTGACCAGGCCGCCGACCACCTGCTGCGTGAGAACGCCGCGTACCGGGACGTGGATGGCAACGGCAAGATCGATCTCACCTACACCTTCCTGACTTCGGCTTCGAACGCGACCATGAACAAGCATGGGATCACCGGGTTCAGCCAGTTCAACACCCAGCAGAAAGCACAGGCCGTACTGGCCATGCAATCCTGGGCCGATGTGGCCAATGTCACCTTCACCGAGAAAGCCTCGGGCGGTGACTTCCACATGACCTTCGGCAACTACAGCGGCGGCCAGGACGGCGCAGCGGCCTTTGCCTACCTGCCAGGCACCAACGCCAAGTACAACGAAAGCGGCCTTGACGGCACTTCCTGGTACCTGACGAACAACAGCTACACGCCGAACAAGACCCCGGACCTGAACAACTATGGCCGGCAGACCCTGACCCACGAAATCGGCCACACCCTGGGCCTGGACCACCCTGGCGACTACAACGCCGGGACCGGCAACCCTTCGTACAAAGACGCGGACTATGGACAGGACACGCGTGGCTACAGCGTCATGAGTTACTGGAGCGAGAGCAACACCAACCAGAACTTCAGCAAAGGCGGGGTAGAAGCCTACTCGTCCGGCCCGCTGATCGACGACATCGCCGCGATCCAGAAGCTCTACGGCGCCAACTACAACACCCGTGCCGGTGACACCACCTACGGCTTCAACTCCAACACCGGGCGTGATTTCCTCAGCGCCACTTCATCGGCCGACAAGCTGGTGTTCTCGGTGTGGGACGGTGGCGGCAACGACACCCTGGACTTCTCCGGTTTTACCCAGAACCAGAAGATCAACCTCAATGAAACCTCGTTCTCCGACGTTGGCGGCCTGGTGGGCAACGTTTCCATCGCCAAGGGTGTGACCGTGGAGAACGCCATCGGCGGTTCGGGCAACGACCTGCTGATCGGTAACGCAGCCGCCAACGTCCTCAAGGGCGGTGCCGGCAACGACATCATCTTCGGCGGCGGCGGTGCAGACCAGCTGTGGGGCGGCTCAGGCAACGACACCTTCGTGTTCGGCGCCAGCTCCGACTCCAAGCCGGGTGCGGCCGACAAGATCTTCGACTTCACCTCGGGTTCGGACAAGATCGACCTCACCGGCATCACCAAAGGTGCAGGCCTGACCTTCGTCAACGCGTTTACCGGTCATGCCGGCGACGCGGTGCTGTCCTACGCTTCGGGTACCAACCTGGGCACATTGGCCGTGGACTTCTCCGGGCACGGCGTGGCGGATTTCCTCGTCACCACCGTTGGCCAGGCAGCCGTCACCGACATCGTGGCCTGATACACGCGTAAAGGAGGGTGGCGCACACGCGCCGCCCTCTGCCCTTGCATCCACCCCATGAACGGGCGAAGGTGATGACGCTATTTCGCAGTACCGTGGCCTGGAGTTTCCAGGTGTTGCTTATGTCGGCAGGAGCCACAGCAATGGCAAGCAGTCTGGTTTTACCTACTTCCGCGCAGTTGGCCGGGCATTGGGCGCTGCATCAGCAAGAGCAGGTGTGCGCACTGGACTTGATTGAGCAGGCTAACGCGTTAGGGGGCGATGTGGAGTGCGCCGGACAATGGCTGGGGGAAGCCCCCGTTAGTTGGACGCCTACTCCCGATGGTATTTGGCTGATGAATGCCGAAGGCACCGGCATAACCCATTTGAATCGCCAGAAAGAAGGCGAATATGAAGGTCGCGCAAAAACCGGCGCGGTATTGATATTACAGCGCGCACCGGAATAGTTCGTTATATAGATATAACCCGATTTTAATGTTTGCCCGCCCCTTTATGGGGCGCTCGGTAAACTATTGCGCGTCATTCGGCTCAGGGAAGATCAGGCAACATGGCGAAGACCACTCCCGTTGCACCATTGTTCAAGGCACTCGGCGACTACAAAAGTATTCTGATCAGTATTGGCTGTTTCACGGCATTGATTAACGTATTGATGTTGGTGCCGTCGATTTATATGTTGCAAGTCTACGACCGCGTACTGTCTTCACAGAACGAAACCACCCTGGTGATGTTGACGCTGATGGTGGTGGGGTTCTTCGCCTTTATCGGTGTGCTGGAGGTGATCCGCAGCTTTATCGTGATTCGCATCGGCAGCCAGCTGGAGCGGCGTTTCAACCTGCGGGTCTACAAGGCCGCTTTCGAGCGCAACCTGCAACGGGGCGAAGGCCATGGCGGGCAATCCCTGGGGGACCTGACCCACATCCGCCAATTCATCACCGGGCCTGCGCTGTTCGCGTTTTTCGACGCGCCGTGGTTTCCGATCTACCTGTTTGTGATCTTCCTGTTCAACGTCTGGCTGGGTGTCCTGGCCAGCGCGGGTGCAGTGCTGCTGATTGCCCTGGCGTGCCTTAACGAATACCTGACCAAAAAGCCCCTGGGTGAAGCCAGCGGGTTTTCCCAGCAATCCACCCAGTTGGCCACCAGCCATCTGCACAACGCCGAAACCATCCAGGCCATGGGCATGCTCGGTGCATTGCGCAAGCGCTGGTTCAAGGTGCATTCGCAGTTCCTGGGCCTGCAGAACAAGGCCAGCGACACCGGCTCGATCATCAGTTCCCTGAGTAAATCCCTGCGCCTGTGCCTGCAATCGTTGGTGCTGGGCCTGGGTGCGCTATTGGTGATCAAGGGCGACATGACCGCCGGGATGATGATCGCAGGCTCCATTTTGATGGGCCGGGTGTTGAGCCCCATCGACCAGTTGATCGCCGTGTGGAAGCAATGGAGTTCGGCCAAGCTGGCCTACCAGCGCCTGGACAACCTGATGCGCGAGTTTCCGCCCCAGGGCGAGCAGATGGCCTTGCCGGCGCCCAAGGGCAATGTGAGTTTCGAGCAAGTCAGCGCAGGCCCGCCGGGGCGACGTGTGCCGACCTTGCATCAAGTCAGCTTCAACCTGACTGCGGGCGAAGTGCTCGGCGTGCTGGGTGCTTCCGGCTCCGGCAAATCAACCCTGGCCCGCGTGCTGGTGGGCGTATGGCCAACCCTGGCAGGCACCGTGCGCCTGGACGGAGCCGACATTCATCGCTGGGACCGCGACGACCTCGGACCGCATATCGGTTATCTGCCCCAGGACATCGAATTGTTCAGCGGCAGCATCGCCGACAACATCGCACGCTTTCGCGAAGCCGACCCGGATTTGGTGGTGCAGGCCGCCCAACAGGCTGGTGTGCACGAATTGATCCTGCGCTTGCCCCACGGCTACGACACCGTGCTCGGCGACGAGGGCAGCGGCCTGTCCGGTGGGCAGAAGCAACGGGTCGCCCTGGCCCGCGCGCTGTACGGCGGGCCACGCCTGATCGTGCTCGACGAGCCCAACTCCAACCTCGACACCGTGGGTGAAGCCGCCCTGGCCAGCGCGATCATGCAGATGAAAGCCCAGGGCAGCACGGTGGTACTGGTGACTCACCGTTCCTCGGCGTTGGCCCAGGCCGACAAGCTGCTGGTGCTGAACGAAGGTCGTTTGCAGGCATTTGGTCCGAGCCAGGACGTGCTGCGCGCACTGTCCGGCCAGCAGGAAGCACCACGAGAAAAGGCCGGGGTCAGCCTCAGCCGTCAGTATCAAGCCGGAAGGAATCCAGGCGCATGAGCAGCGACAGCAGCATTCAAATCAACCGCGATTACGAACAGACCCATCCCGAGCACGACGCGCGTTTCTTCGCCCGCATGGGCTGGCTGCTGACAGTGGTCGGCGCCGGCGGGTTTTTCCTCTGGGCCAGTCTGGCGCCGCTGGACCAGGGGATCCCGGTACAAGGCACGGTGGTGGTATCGGGCAAGCGCAAGGCGGTGCAAACCCTGAGCCCCGGCGTGGTCAGCCGGATCCTGGTGCGTGAGGGCGAGGCGGTGAAGCAGGGCCAGCCACTGTTCCGGCTCGACCAGACGCAGAACCAGGCCGACGTGCACTCCCTGCAAGCCCAGTACCGCATGGCCTGGGCCAGCGTGGCACGGTGGCAGAGCGAGCGGGATAACCAGTCGACGATCACCTTTCCGGCGCAATTGAGCGGCAACCCGGACCAAGCCCTGGCACTGGTCCTCGAAGGCCAGCGTCAACTGTTCAGCAGCCGCCGCGAAGCCTTTGCCCGGGAACAGGCCGGGATTCGCGCCAGTATCGAAGGCGCTACGGCGCAACTGAACGGCATGCGCCGCGCCCGCAGTGACCTGACGGCCCAGGCGCAATCCCTGCGAGACCAGTTGAACAACCTGCAACCCCTGGCCGACAACGGCTACATCCCGCGCAACCGGCTGATGGAATACCAGCGGCAACTGTCCCAGGTGCAACAGGACCTGGCGCAGAACACCGGCGAAAGCGGGCGGGTGGAGCAGGGCATCCTCGAATCGCGCCTCAAGTTGCAGCAGCACAGCGAGGAGTACCAGAAGGAAGTGCGCAGCCAACTGGCCGACGCGCAGTTGCGCAGCCTGACCCTGGAGCAACAATTGACCTCCGCCGGTTTCGACCTGCAGCACAGCGAGATCAACGCGCCCGCCGATGGCATCGCGGTCAACCTGGGCGTGCACACCGAAGGCGCCGTGGTGCGTGCCGGTGAAACCCTGCTGGAAATCGTGCCCCAGGACACCCGCCTGGAAGTCGAAGGGCGCCTGCCGGTGCACCTGGTGGACAAGGTCGGTGCGCACTTGCCGGTGGACATTCTCTTCACCGCCTTCAATCAGAGCCGCACGCCGCGGGTGCCGGGGGAGGTGAGCCTGATCTCCGCCGACCAGATGCTCGACGAAAAAACCGGCATGCCTTACTACGTGCTGCGCACCACCGTCAGCAGCAGCGCCCTGGAGAAACTCCATGGCCTGGTGATCAAGCCGGGGATGCCCGCCGAGATGTTCATCCGCACCGGCGAGCGCTCCTTGCTCAATTACCTGTTCAAGCCGCTGCTGGACCGCGCTGGCTCGGCGTTGACCGAGGAATGAGCATGAAGCCGATGTTCATCGCCTTGCTGCTCGCCTGCGGCAGCGCCCAGGCCGCCATGGGCCCGTTCGATGTCTACGAACAGGCCCTGCGCAACGATCCGGTATTCCTTGGTGCCATCAAGGAGCGCGACGCCGGCCTGGAAAACCGCACCATCGGCCGCGCCGGCCTGCTGCCCAAGCTCTCGTACAACTACAACAAGGGCCGCAACAACTCCCAGGCCACCTTGCCCGACGGGCGCGGCGGCAATTATCACGATGACCGCAACTACAACAGCTATGGCTCCACGTTCACCCTGCAACAGCCGCTGTTCGACTACGAAGCCTATGCCAACTACCGCAAGGGCGTGGCCCAGGCACTGTTTGCCGACGAGAGCTTCCGCGACAAGAGCCAGGCGCTGCTGGTGCGGGTGCTGACCTATTACACCCAGGCGTTGTTTGCCCAGGACCAGATCGACATTGCCCGCGCCAAGAAAAAGGCCTACGAGCAGCAGTTCCAGCAGAACCAGCATCTGTTCCAGCAGGGTGAGGGCACCCGCACCGACATCCTGGAAGCCGAGTCGCGCTATGAGCTGGCGACTGCCGAGGAAATCCAGGCGCTGGATGAACAGGACGCCTCGCTGCGCGAACTCGGGGCGCTGATTGGCGTGCAGAGCGTCAACATCAACGACCTGGCGCCGCTGAACCCGGGGTTTGCCGCCTTCACCCTGACCCCGGCCAATTACGACACCTGGCACGAACTGGCGCTGACCAACAACCCCAACCTGGCCTCGCAACGCCAGTCCGTGGAAGTGGCGCGTTATGAAGTGGAGCGCAACCGTTCGGGGCACCTGCCGCGCATCACGGCGTATGCCAGCTCGCGCCAGCAGGAATCCGACAGCGGCAACACCTACAACCAGCGCTACGACACCAACACCATCGGCATCGAAGTCAGCATGCCGTTGTATGCCGGTGGCGGCGTCTCGGCTTCCACCCGCCAGGCCAGCCGCGCCATGGAGCAGGCCGAGTACGAACTGGAAGGCAAGACCCGCGAAACCCTGATCGAACTGCGACGCCAGTTCAGTGCTTGCCTGTCGGGCGTCAGCAAGTTGCGGGCGTATGAAAAGGCGCTGACTTCGGCTGAAGCGCTGGTGGTCTCGACCAAGCAAAGCATCCTCGGCGGCGAGCGGGTCAACCTCGATGCGCTGAACGCCGAGCAGCAGCTGTACAGCACCCGTCGCGACCTGGCCCAGGCACGGTACGACTACCTGATGGCCTGGACCAAATTGCATTACTACGCGGGCAACTTGCGTGACACCGACCTGGCCAAGGTGGACGAGGCGTTTGGTCCTGAGAGCCGCTGATGCCTGGACGAGTGGTACTTGGTGCAAGGGAGCTTTGGTGGCATGGGCGTTTGTTTTGGCAAGGGCGCTTGTTGTGGCGAGGGAGCTTGCTCCCGCTGGGCTGCGTAGCGGCCCCAAGATCTTGGGAGCGCTGCGCACTCCAGCGGGAGCAAGCTCCCTCGCCACAGGTATTTCAACAATAAGAAAAAGGACTCTTCATGATTACTGGTTCACCTCGCTTCAAACCCTTCACCGCAGGCTCCTTGCTGCTGCTGTCAGTGGCGGCCCACGGGCAGTACATCGAAGCCGGCAAAGTCGGCGACCCCGGCAGTTGGCGTTCCGCCGAGTTCCAGAGCGACTGGGGCCTGGAGCGGATGAAAGCCAACGAGGCCTATGCGAGCGGCATCACCGGCAGTGGCGTGAAGATCGGCGCCCTGGATTCGGGTTTCGACCCCAACCATCCTGAAGCCTCAAAAGACCGCTATCACGCGGTCACCGCCAGCGGCACCTACGTCGATGGCAGCCCCTTCACGACCACCGGCGCGCTCAACCCAAACAATGACTCCCACGGCACCCACGTGACCGGCACCATGGGCGCGGCCCGCGATGGCGTGGGCATGCACGGCGTGGCGTACAACGCGCAGATCTACGTCGGCAACACCAACGCCAGCGACAGCTTCCTGTTCGGCCCCACGCCAGACCCCAAGTACTTCAAGGCGGTGTACAGCGCGCTGGTGGATTCCGGCGTGCGCGCGATCAATAACAGTTGGGGCAGCCAACCCAAGGATGTCAGCTACCAGACCATTGGCGACCTGCACGCTGCCTATGCCCAGCACTACAACCAGAACACCTGGCTGGATGCCGCTGCGGAGGTGGCCAAGGCCGGGGTGATCAACGTGTTCAGTGCTGGCAACAGCGGCTACGCCAACGCCAGCGTGCGTTCGGCCTTGCCTTATTTCCAGCCGGAGCTGGAAGGCCACTGGCTGGCGGTATCGGGCCTGGACAAGGCGAACAACCAGAAATACAACCAGTGCGGCATCGCCAAGTACTGGTGCATTTCCACCCCCGGGGCGTTGATCAACAGCACCATTCCCGATGGCGGTTATGGGGTGAAATCCGGCACCTCGATGTCGGCGCCCCATGCCACCGGCGCACTGGCGCTGGTAATGGAACGCTATCCGTACCTGAACAACGAACAGGCCTTGCAGGTGCTGTTGACCACGGCCACCCAGCTCAATGGCGCGGTCACCGACGCACCGACCACCCAGGTGGGCTGGGGCGTGCCGGACCTTGGCCGAGCAATGCACGGGCCCGGGCAATTGCTCGGGCCGATGAATGTCACGTTGGCGGCCGGGCAGGGCGATGTGTGGAGCAATGCGATCTCCGACAAGGCGCTGATCCAGCGTCAGGCCGAAGACAGGGCCGAAACCCTGGCCTGGCAGCAAACCCTGCGCGACAAGGGCTGGGAGAACGGCGTGGGCGCCGGCGCGAGTCAGCAGGACCAGACGGACTATGCCGTTGGCACTGCCCGTGCGGCAGCCGCGGCCCAGCGTATCTACGAAGGCAGCCTGACCAAATCCGGTGCGGGCAGCCTGATCCTGGCGGGCGACAACACCTACCGTGGCCCGACCACCGTGAATGGCGGCCGGTTGGCGGTGAGTGGCTCGCTGACGTCCGCGGTGACGGTCAATGACAGCGGCACGTTGGGCGGCTCCGGTCGCATCGCGGCGTTACAGGTCAATAGCGGCGGCACCGTGGCGCCGGGCAATTCCGTGGGCACCTTGCAGGTGGCCGGGGATGTAAACCTCGCCGCCGGCTCGACCTATGCGGTCGAACTCACCCCCACCACCAGCGACCGGATTGTCGCCACGGGCAAGGCAATCCTCGGCGGCGGCACCGTGACCCTGGCCCTGGAAAACAGCCCGACCCTGCTCAGCCTGCAACAGGCGGAAAGCCTGGTGGGGCGCCAGTACAACATCCTCCAGGCGGCTGGCGGGATCCAGGGCCAGTTCGGTGCCGTGTTGCCCAACTACCTGTTCCTCGGCGGCACCCTCGACTATGCCGCCAACGGTGTGCAACTGGGCATTGCCCGCAGTGATGCGAGTTTCGCCAGTGTCGGTGCCACTCGTAACCAGCGTTCGGTGGCGGCGGCCGCCGAGCAGTTGGGCGCCGGTAATCCGGTGTACGAAAGCATCCTGCGGTCAGACTCGGCAGCCACGGCGCAGTCGGGTTTCCAGCAGCTGTCGGGAGAAATCTACCCGGCCATCGGCACAATGCTGATCAATGACAGCCGCCAGGTACGCGATGCCGTGGGCGAGCGCCTGCGCCATACGCCGGTTACCGGTGAGAGCAACGTGTGGGTCAAGGCGCTCGGCAGTTGGGGCAAGACCGACAGCCGCAGCGACACGGCAGGCTACACCAGCTCACTGGGCGGGATGCTGGCCGGTGTCGACGGCGCGCTGGACGAGCAGACCCGTGCCGGTCTCGTGGCCGGTTACAGCGACAGCTCGCTGAACATGGGCAGCGGCACGCATTCATCGGCGTCCATCGACAGCTACCACCTCGGCGCCTACGCCGGGCATGAGCTGGGCAATTGGCGCTTGAGCGTCGGCGGTGCCTACAGCTGGCATCGCGGCGACGTGAAACGCGACTTGCAGTACGGCGAAGTCAGCGGCAAGCAGAAGACCAAGCTGGATGCGCGCAGTGCCCAGGTATTTACCGAAGCGGCCTACCGTTTGAACGTGTCCTCGGTGGCGCTGGAGCCGTTCGCCAACCTGGCTTACGTGCATCTGGACAACGAACGCTTTCACGAGAAAGGCGACGCCGCCGCGCTGGAGCGTGGCAGTGACAGCCGCGATGCGGTGCTGAGCACCCTGGGCCTGCGGGCGGCAAAAACCTTCCCCCTCAATGACCGCCAGCAACTGGACGTTTCCGGCTCGCTGGGCTGGCAGCACAGCCTGAGTGCCGTTGAATCCGAAGAGCACCTGGCGTTTGTCGCCGGAGGGCCGTCGTTTGCGGTGCAAAGCTCGCCGTTGATGCGCGACGCGGCATTGGTGGGCGTGCAGGCGAGCCTGGCGTTGAGCAAAAGCACACGGGTCAACCTCGACTACACCGGCCAATTGGCTGGCCGGGAAAAAATCCAGGGTGTGGGGTTGAGCCTGAACTGGCAGTTCTGAGCAAGATCCTGAGGCCGAAAGAGGTCAACTGTGGGAGCGGGCTTGCTCGCGAATGCGGTGTGTCAGTCGACGCACCTGTAACTGAGCCACCGCATTCGCGAGCAAGCCCGCTCCCACATGGGGTCGGCGACGCTTGGGAGAAACGTGATTTATACAAGTGCAATAAAAACTAAGGAAGGTCACCGTGAAAAAAACAAAACGAGGGTTTCAATCCGCCATCCCAACAGGCCCGGGCTACCCGCTCAAGGCCCTGAGCTGCGTGCCATACGGCGCGTTGCTGTGTTGCCTGGCCAGCCTGGGTACCGCCCAGGCCGCACCCTACGTGGAAACCGGAAAACTGGGAGATGCTGCCAGTTGGCGCAGTAATGAATTCAAGGCCGACTGGGGCCTGGGCGCCGTGCATGCAGACGCCGCCTACGCCGCCGGCTACACCGGCAAGGGCGTGAAGCTGGGGATCTTCGACCAGCCGGTGTATGCCCAGCATCCGGAATTCGCCAGCCCCGGCAAAGTGGTCACGCTCGTGACCGAAGGCATTCGCCAATACACCGACCCGTACATCCCGGTGAAGGCCGGGGACGCGTTTCGCTACGACGGCACGCCTTCCCTGGGTTCCAACGGCAAGCTCGGCAATCACGGCACGCACGTAGGCGGGATCGCCGCGGGTAACCGCGACGGCGGGCCAATGCACGGCGTGGCGTTCGATGCGCAGATCATCAGCGCCGAAAATGGTGACCCGGGCCCCGAAGACGGGATCATCCTGGGCAACGACGGTGCGGTCTACAAAGCCGGTTGGGACGCGCTGGTGGCCAGCGGCGCGCGCATTATCAACAACAGCTGGGGCATCGGCATCGGTGACCAGTACGCCAAGGGCGGCCGAGATCCGGCATTCCCCAACTTCACGGTCAATGAAGCCCAGGCGCAGTTCAATAACATTCGGCCGATCCTTGGGACGATCGCAGGTGGCGCTTATCAGGGCGCCATTGATGCGGCCCGCAGCGGCGTGCTGACGATCTTTGCCGCCGGCAACGACTACAACCGCAACAACCCGGATGCGATCTCGGGCCTGGCGTACTTCGTGCCGGAGATTGCACCCAACTGGCTGTCGGTGGCGGCCTTGCAACAGAATCCCGACACCGCCAGTTCCGATCCTTACGTGATCAGTACCTTTTCCTCGCGCTGCGGGTATGCCGCCAGCTTCTGCGTCGCGGCGCCCGGCACCAAGATCTACAGCTCGGTGATCAACGGCACCTCCCTGGAAAACCTGACCACCGACTACGCCAATTTCAACGGCACCTCCATGGCCGCGCCGCATGTGGCCGGCAGTGCAGCGGTGTTGATGGAGCGCTTCCCGTACATGAGCGGCGACCAGATCTCCACGCTGCTGAAAACCACCGCGACCGACCTCGGCGCACCGGGCATCGACTCCCTGTACGGTTGGGGCATGATCAACCTGGGCAAGGCCATCAACGGCCCGGGGATGTTTGTGACGGCTGAGGATATCCCGGCGGAGTTTCGTATCGACGGCGCCTACGGCTCCGGCCAGTTTGTCGCGGACCTGCCAGGGATTGGCGCCGTGGTGGATGCCGGCAAACCGACCCAGCGCACGTGCACCGATGTGCATTGCGGGCTGGATGTGTGGAGCAACGATATCTCCGGGCATGGCGGCTTGACCAAGCAGGGCATTGGCGCGCTGGTACTGACCGGCACCAATACCTACAGCGGCCCGACCCTGGTCAACCAAGGGTTGCTGGCGATCAATGGCTCGATCACCTCCGACGTTACCGTCAGCAGCAGCGGCGTAGTGGGTGGTTCCGGGCGCATTGGTTCGCTGACAGCGAACAGCGGCGGTACCGTGGCGCCGGGCAACTCCATCGGCACCCTGAACGTGGCCGGGGATGTGAACTTCGCAGCGGGCTCTACTTATGCTGTGGAGTTGTCGGCCACCAACAGTGATCGCATCGTCGCCGGTGGCAAGGCCACCCTCAGCGGCGGCACGGTGACCCTGGCCCTGGAAAACAGCCCGACGCTGCTGACCCAGACCCAGGCCGAAAGCCTGATCGGTCGCCAGTACAACATCCTGCAGGCTGCGGGCGGGATTACCGGCAGCTTCGGTTCGGTGCTGCCCAACTATCTGTTTATCGGCGGTACCCTGAACTACGCCGCCAACGGCGTGCAACTGGATGTGGGGCGCAATGCCAACACCTTTGCCAGTGTGGCCGCCACCCCGAACCAACGTTCGGTGGCCGCTGCTGCCGAGCAGTTGGGCGCGGGCAACGCCGTGTACGAAAGCCTGTTGCTGGCGCCGAATGCGGCCTCGGCCCAGGGTGCATTCCAGCAGCTGTCCGGGGAAATCTACCCGGCGCTGGAAACCGCGTTGGTGAATGACAACCGCTACCTGCGCGAAGCCGTGGGCGAGCGTTTGCAGCAAGGGGCAATGGGCGCATCGAGCCAGACCGTCGATAGCCGTGGCAACGTCTGGGTCAAGGCGTTGGGCGCCTGGGGCAAGACCAACAGCGGCAGCGATACGGCGGGCTACACCACCTCCATCGGCGGCATGCTGGCGGGTGTGGACGGCGCGCTGGATGAAGACACCCGTGTAGGCCTGGTGGCGGGGTACAGCGATACATCGCTGAACATGGGCAGCGACACCCATTCCCGGGCATCGGTGGACAGCTATCACCTGGGTGCGTATGCCGGGCATGAAATCGGTGCCTTGCGCTTGAGCGGTGGTGCGACCTACAGCTGGCACCGCGCCGATGTGAAGCGCGAGCTGCAATACGGTGAAGTCGCCGGCAAGCAGAAAGCCAAGGTGGATGCCCGCAGTACCCAGGTATTTACCGAGGCGGCGTATCGCCTGAACCTGCAACCCCTGGCCCTGGAACCGTTCGCCAACCTGGCGTACGTGCATCTGGATGCCGATGGGTTTACCGAGAAGGGTGATGCGGCGGCCTTGAAGGGCCGGGATGACAGCCGCGATGTGGTGTTGAGTACCCTGGGTGCTCGAGCGCTGAAAACCTTGAATATCAATGACCATCAGCAACTGGAGCTTTCCGGCACCCTGGGTTGGCAGCACAACCTGAGCAGCGTCGATTCCGAGCGGCACCTGGCGTTTGCCTCGGGCGGCCCTTCGTTCACTGTGGAGAGTTCGTCGATGGTGCGTGATGCGGCATTGGTGGGGGCACGGGTCAGCCTGGCGTTGAGCAAGGAGGCGAAGGTGAATCTGGATTACAACGGCCTGCTGGCCAGCAAGGAGAAAGTCCATGGGGTGGGTTTGAGCCTGGACTGGGCTTTCTAAACACTGCGGTTCGAAATGTGGGAGATTCTATGGTT